>NZ_LGQU01000109.1:0-68491 GCF_003115935.1 Azospirillum sp. TSH20 | reverse complement strand
GCGTCATCAAGACCGGCGGGCGGGCGCGCAAATCGGCGGCCGGCTACGACCTGACCCGCCTGTTCGTCGGCTCCGAAGGCACGCTCGGCATCATCACCGAGGTGACGCTGAAGCTCTACGGCATCCCGGAAGCCATCTCGTCGGCCGTCTGCGCCTTCCAGACCATCAAGGGCGCGGTCGACACGGTGATCCAGACCATCCAGGTCGGCGTTCCGGTCGCCCGCATCGAACTGTTGGACGAGGTGCAGATCGACGCCGTCAACAAATACTCCAAGCTCGACTACGCGGTCGCCCCGACCCTGTTCTTCGAATTCCATGGCACCGAGGCCGGCGTGAAGGAGCAGGCGGAGATGGTCGCCGCCATCGCGCAGGAACATGGCGGCATGGAGTTCGCCTGGGCCACCCGGCCGGAAGACCGCAGCAAGCTCTGGCAGGCCCGGCACGACGCCTACTACGCCGCACTCGCGCTGCGTCCAGGGTCGAAGGGCTGGCCGACTGACGTGTGCGTGCCGATCTCGCGTCTGGCCGACTGCATCCTGGAGACCAAGCAGGATCTGGCCGAGTCCAACATGCTGGCCCCGATGGTCGGCCATGTCGGCGACGGCAACTTCCACCTCGTCTATGTCCTCGACCCGGAGAACCCGGCCGAGTTGGCCGAGGCCCAGCGCCTTGCCGACAAGATGGTGACCCGCGCGCTGGAGATGGGCGGCACCTGCACCGGCGAACACGGCATCGGTTACGGCAAGATGGCGTTCCTGGAACAGGAGACCGGCGAAGCGTTCAACGTCATGGGCGACCTGAAGCGCGCCTTCGATCCGGACAATCTGCTGAATCCGGGCAAGGTGGTTCGGGTGTAGGGGCGGATTGCCCCCACCCCAACCCTCCCCCGCTCTCAGCGGACCTACGGTCCGCCTGCCGCGTCAGCACAAAGCGAAGCTTTGTGCGAGAGCTGGGCGGGGGAGGGGGCAAGTGCTTGTTCGGAAAAGTGGCGGCAGTCCCTCCCCCGCCCAGCGGGGGAGGTTAGGTGGGGGCAACCGTTGCGTCAGCTCTCACCGGAACTTCGGCCGGCGCCCCGCCTTCAGCGCCTGCACCGCCTGGTCCAGCGTCTGCAGGAACTGCGACTTGTCGCGCTGGCTCATCGGAGCGTTGCCGCCGCCGACCACGCCCATGTCGCGCAAATCCTGCATCAGCGCGCGGGTGGCGAGCGCCGAGCCGACGCTGTCCGGTGTGAAGGGGCGCCCGGTCGGGCCGATCACCACCGCGTTGCGCTTCACGCAACGGTCGGCGAGCTGGATGTCGGCGGTCACCACGATGTCGGTCGGGCCGGCCTGTTCGGCGATCCAGTTGTCGGCGGCGTCGAAGCCGTCGCTGACCACCACCAGCTCCGCCATGCACTCCGTCGGCAGGCGCAAGGGCGCGTTGGCGACGATCCACACCTTGCAGCCGGTGCGGCCGGCGACCTTGTAAATCTCGGCCTTGACCGGGCAGGCGTCGGCATCGACGTAGATTTCCACTTTGGAACTGACCAATCCTCTTCCTCCTGTTGCCGCCCGATCCCCGCGAGTCGGCTCAACAAGGTTTCATGCAAGCTCCTTATGCGCTAAAACCGGACCCTAGCGACAGGGTGCCGTAGAACCGCAAGGAATGGGCGGCGCCAATTCTCACATCTTTTCGGAAGGTCGGAGCGGCGCATGGCGTCCTACCAGTATGTCTATGTCATGAAGGGCCTGAGCAAGGTCTATCCTGGCGGCAAGAAGGTTCTCGACAACATCTGGCTGTCGTTCCTGCCGGGTGTGAAGATCGGCGTGCTCGGCGTCAACGGCGCCGGTAAGTCGACCCTGATGAAGATCATGGCCGGTCTGGACAAGGACTACTCCGGCGAGGCCTGGGCGGCCGAGGGCGCCAAGGTCGGCTACCTCTCGCAGGAGCCGCAGCTGGACCCGACCAAGAACGTCCAGGAAAACGTCATGGAGGCGCTGAAGGAGACGAAGGCGCTGCTCGACCGCTTCAACGAAGTGTCGAACCTGATGGCCGATCCGGACGCCGATTTCGATGCGCTGCTGGCCGAACAGGGCGAGCTGCAGGAGAAGATCGACGCGGCCGACGCCTGGGACATCGACCGCACGGTCGAGATCGCCATGGACGCCCTGCGTTGCCCGCCGGGTGACGCCGACGTGACCAAGCTGTCGGGCGGTGAGCGCCGCCGCGTGGCGCTCTGCAAGCTGCTGCTGGAAAAGCCCGACCTGCTGCTGCTCGACGAGCCGACCAACCATCTCGACGCCGAATCGGTCGCCTGGCTGCAGAAGCACCTGGAGGACTACAAGGGCACCGTCGTGCTGGTCACCCACGACCGCTACTTCCTGGACAGCGTCACCGGCTGGATCCTCGAACTCGACCGCGGGTCGGGCATTCCGTGGGAAGGCAACTACTCGTCCTGGCTGGAGCAGAAGCAGAAGCGCCTGGAGCAGGAAGGCCGCCAGGAGGAAGCCCGGCAGAAGCAGCTGGCCACCGAACTGGAGTGGATCCGGCAGTCCCCGCGCGCCCGTCAGGCCAAGAGCAAGGCGCGTATCACCGCCTACGAGACGCTGCTTGCCGAAAGCGCCAAGGAGCAGGGCGGCGAGACGCGGATCGTCATCCCGGTGCCGCCGCGCCTGGGCAACGTCGTCATCGAGGCGGAGAACATCGCCAAGGGCTTCGGCGACCGCCTGCTGATCGACGGCCTGTCCTTCCGGCTGCCGCCGGGCGGCATCGTCGGCGTCATCGGCCCGAACGGCGCCGGCAAGACCACGCTGTTCCGCATGATCACCGGGCAGGACGGGCCGGACGCCGGCACCTTCCGCGTCGGCGACACGGTGAAGCTGGGCTATGTCGACCAGAGCCGCGACAGCCTGGACGCCAAGAAGACGGTGTGGGAGGAAATCTCCGACGGGCTGGATCTGGTCGAGCTTGGTAAGAAGACCATGCCCAGCCGCGCCTATGTCTCCAGCTTCAACTTCCGCGGTCCCGACCAGCAGAAGAAGGTCGGCCAGCTGTCGGGCGGTGAGCGCAACCGCGTCCACCTCGCCAAGATGCTGAAGTCCGGCGCCAACGTCCTGCTGCTCGACGAACCGACCAACGACCTGGACGTCGATACGCTGCGGGCGCTGGAAGACGCGCTGCAGGCCTTCGCCGGCTGCGCCGTGGTCATCAGCCACGATCGCTGGTTCCTCGATCGCATCGCCACCCACATCCTGGCCTTCGAGGGCGAAAGCCACGTCGAATGGTTCGAAGGCAACTTCCAGGATTACGAGGCCGACAAGAAGCGCCGCCTGGGCGCCGACGCCGACCAGCCGCACCGCATCAAGTACAAGCCGCTGGTCCGCAGCTGATCCTGTAGGCTGACGGAAAAGGCCGCCCCCTCCGGCTGGAAGGGGCGGCCATTTTCATGTCCGCGAACGGTAAGTCCGGTCAGCGGGTGACGTCGTCCGACCGGTCGGTGCGGCGGTCGCGCAGGTTCTCGTCCCGCGTATCCTCGATTTCGACCTCGGTGCGGCGGACGGTGTCGCGGACGCTCTGGGCGCGCTCCTCGACATCCTTGCGGACAACGACCGTCTCGCGGACATGGGCGGTCTTGCTGACCACCGCTTCCTCGTCGGTCTCCGTCACCTCGATGGTGCGTTCGCGGAAGGCGTCGGCCGGAACCTCGGTGCTGCCCTCCACCATGCCGCCGGGGCGGCGCTCGACGGTGACCGTCTCGTCACGCAGGCGCACCTGCTCCTCGACCGGCGTCTCGACGACATAGCTGCGGACGCGGACGCCACCGCGCTCGACGGTGCGCTTGCCGATATTGACCTGCTCCTCGACGACCGGGATCTGCTCCTCGCGTTCGGACGTGCCGCTGCGGGTGCGTTCGGTGTTCACGTCGCGCATGGCCGCCGCGGCGCCGGTCAGGCCGGTCCCTTCGGTGGTGGTGCGGCCCGGCGAATAGCGCAGCCGCTCCTCTTCCGCCGAGCGGTCGTCATAATAGTCGGCGGTCTCGTCGTAGCCGGTCCAGCCGGACTCGCGATAGGCGCTACCGCGTTCCTCGACATCCACCACATTGCCGCGCTCCAGCACCTCCATGGCGCGGTCGACATCGTCCTCGTCCAACCGGACCTTCAGCAGCGAGCCGCCGCGGCGGACGCCTTCGGCATAGACCTCCGCATCCCGGTTCGGGACTCCCCAGCCGGCGAGGCGGGTCAGCATGCCCCCCGAACCGGTGCCGGTCGTGGAGCCCGTGTAGCCCGCGGTCCCCGTCGCCGTCGTGCCGGTCCCGATGCCGCTGCCCGGCACTGTGTTGGGCGAGGCGACATAGCCGGTGGACAGGTCGGTGCGGGCCATGCCGCTGGCCGCGCCCAGCGACGCGTCGCCGGTGGTGGTGCCCATACCGGTTCCGGTCGCGGACGTCCCGCCGCTCCAGCCGCCGCCGATCAGGTCGCCGTGCGACAGGATTTCGATGGCGCTGGACTCGAAACCGGCGGCCTGCAGGTCGCGCGAGGCGGTTTCGGCGTCGGATCGGTGGTCGTAGAGGGCGACGATGGTCTTGGTCATCGGCTTTACTCCTCAGACATGTTCTGATTGGGGGACCGGACGGGTGCGGTCGGGGCTGTGACCCGCTCCACCACCGCCTCTTCGGAACGCAGGGTGACGGGCTGCTCGACTTCGACGGTGCGCCGGGATTTGCGGATGTGCAGTTCTTCGCGGAGGATCAGGCGGCGTTCCACCACCAGCACTTCCTCGACCAGCGGGATCACCGTCACGTCCCCTTCCTGGCGGATGCCGGGATGGGCGTCGATCTCGCGATCGATGGGCACGCGGGTGACCGTGGCCTCTTCATGCTCCAGCGCTTCGCGGACCATCTCTTCGCGTTCGGAAACGCGCGTGGTGACGCGGACGCGGCTTCGTTCCACCCGCTGCTTGCCGACGGTCACCGACTCGTCGTGCAGGGGAATGACCGCATCGCCTTCGCCATCGCCTTTGTCGGCGCTCCGGGCGAGGGGCGGTCCGTTGTCGGCCGTCATGGCGGCGGGTGCTGCCGGGTCAGCGGAACAGGAGATAGAGGACGATCGCGACCACGATCAGGCCGATGATGATCCACATCCAGTTCATGCCCGAACTGCCGGCCCCGCCGTCGGAGCCGTCATACACACCAACTTTCCTGGGCTTCTGTTCGTCTGCCATGGGAGCCTCCTTCGGGTGTCGACCGGCGGGCTCTTGCTCCCATCCGGCGTGCTCCCTTCAAACAGGAGGTCCTTTGGATCGTTCCCCCTGTTCGTTTCGGAGAATCAACGATCCTGTGTTTTCGAATGATTCAGCGGGCAGCGGAATGACTGCCGGCCTCAGCCGGCCATCTTCTGGTGTTCAAGGAAAGCGGTCTTCAGCAGCGCCTTCAGGTCGTCGCCATACTGGTGGAAGCGGACGGACAGCTGGCCGCGCTCCTCGTCGCGATGCAGGACGACCAGATTGGCGACGGCGGCCACCTCCTGCCGGTCGGCCAGAACGACGCGGGCCTGGAAGGTCTGGCCGCGCTGGTAGGGCTGGTTGACCGCCAGCAGGCACAAGCCCCCCACCGACCAGTTGCGGGCCGGGAAGCTGCCATGGTCGGTGTGGACGACCATGCCGGGCCGGACGAAGCGCTTCTGCCGCCGCCGCTCTTCCGGTGGGGGAGGGGGGAAGGGGCTGGACGCGCCGGGCATGTCGATGCCGGACCGGTCGGTCAGCGCGTTCTTGAACACGGCGCCCCGCACCACCGCCGGCCCCATGGTGGAGTCGCGCAGGTCGGAGTCCGAGAAGTCGGCGCCTTCGAAATTGGCCGGCCAGTCGCGGCCGCCGGCCAGCGGCACCGGTCTGGCGTCCACACCATTCATCAGCGTGTGCGCCAGATAGGCGCGGCGCAGAGTGGCTCCGCGCAGCACGGCGTCGCGCAGGTCGGCCTCGTCCAGATCGATATAGGACAGCTCGGCCATTTCCAGGCTGGCCTTGGTCAGGCGGGCGCCGGGCAGGCGGCAGCGGCGCAGCCGGGCCGCCGCCAGCGTCCGCCCATGCAGGTCGGCCCCGGCCACCGACACGAGGTCGAGGTCGAGCCGCGCCCCCTCCGCGCCGCCGCTGTCGACCCAGCGCTCGTGCCGCTCCACCAATTCCAGGAACTCGGCGACCGGCATCGCGGTGTAGCTGGGCCGGACGATGGCGTCGGGGGGCAGGGCGAAGGGGATGAAGGTGCGGGTCAGGGTGGCGTGGTCCATCACCGTGTTGCCGAACACGGCCCCGTCCAGGTTGGCGCCGCAGAAATCGGTGCCCATCAGCACGGCCGAGGTCAACTCCGCCCCGGTCAGGTCGGCATCGTTCAGGTCGGCACCGGTCAGGTCGCAGCCGGAGAAGTTGGCGCCGGCCAGGATCGACCGTTCCATCTTCGCTTCGGTCAGTCGGGTGGTCCCGGTGCCGCGGGCCGTCGGGCTGCCGTCCGTTCCGCCGCTGTCCACCAGTTCGCCCGCGCGGAAATCGGCGCCGCGCAGGTTGGCGTCGGTCAGCAGCGCACGGTGCAGGTTGGCGCCGCGCAGATCGGCGCCGGTCAGGATGGCGCCGGTCAGGTTCACCGCCTCCATGTCGGCGCCGAACAGATCGGCCTGCGACAGGTCTGCCTTCACCATGCGGGTGTTGCTGAGATTGGCCCCGGCCAGCTTGGCGCCGGCCAGCGACACGCGCTCCAGGTTCAGCCGCGACAGGTCGCGGAAGCTGAGGTCGGCGCGCCGGCCGCTGGACGGACGCTTCAGCCACGCCTGATGCGCCTGGATGATCGTCCGGAGTTCGTCGATCTCTTTCGGATCGCGTTCGGCCATGGCGTCGGGTTCCCGGATCCACCGTATGACGAAAGACAGCAGCGTCGGGGCAACGATAGCCCGTTCGGGCAGGCGCGTCACGGTTTCTGAACGGCCGGCCAATGGCAGCACCGGCAATCCGAACAAGGAAAAGGCCGCTTCCCGTCGGGAAAGCGGCCTTTTGCGGATTGTTGTCTGCCTGGCCGCCCGGCTGTCAGCCGGTGCGGCCGACCTTCTGGCGCAACGCCTGGATCAGGCCGTCGACGCGGCCGCCATTCTGTTCGATGACGGAGGCGAATTCCTGCCGCTGGGTCACGCCCATGCTGACATTCTCCACCACCACGTCGATGATCTTGTAATCGGCGCCGACCTTGCGGACACGCCAGCTGACATTCACCGGCGGGCCGTTGGGGCGGACGATCTGCGTCGTCACCATGCTGTCCGATTCACCGGCCGGGGTGACGCCGGTGATCTTGAAGGTCTCGCCCGAATATTCGACGAAACGCTCGGCATAGGTGTTGACGATCAGCTGTTCGAACAGCTTCTGGTACTCGGTCCGCTGCGCCTCGTTGGCGCTGTTCCAGTAGCGGCCCAGCACCCAGCGCCCGATGTACGGCACGTCGAAGCCGGCGTACAGCAGCTTGCGGAAGCGCTGGATCGCCTGATCGCGCGACAGGCTCTTGTCCGAGAAGGTTGCGATGGCGTCGTTCCCCAGTTTCTGGATGAACGAGGCTGCCCCCTGGTCCGCGCTCTGCGCTGCGGCGGGAGAGATGAGAGAGTGCCCGGCCCAACCGCTCACCGCGAGCAGGGCAGCGGACGCGACAAACTGGCGGCGTGTCAGCATGATGGGGCGAAAGGTGGCTGTTGCGGCGACTTTGTCAACGGTCATCTGGCCTTTGGGCGGCATCTGAACGCTTTTGGGACGGTCCCGACCGGGTCTCGGTCCACGCCCGCCGGATCGGACACCGCCGGATGGCCGCTCCCAACCCGATGGGCAGGGTGCGGCAATTCCGGTGCGGCCTCCGGCGCGGCCATGGCATCGATGAGGTGCTCAGGGCTTCGGCGGCGTGGTGAAATCCGGGAATTCCGGCGTCGTATCCGCCTTGTTGTTGTTGATCGCCGCCCGGCGCTGCTGCTGGTACAGGCTGCGCACGGTGGCGTAGAAGTCCAGCGAGTTGCGGCGCAGGTCGTCGATCTCCTTCAGCACCTCCGACCGGCGGTCGACGGCGCTGACGATACCGCGGGTCATATAGATGCCCTTGTGGTCGGTGCCATAGGCCCAGATGCGGATCGGGTCGCCGACGGTGTCGACGGCATAGCCGGCGGTGTCGCGCAGGTTCGACGGTCCGAGCAGCGGCAGGACCAGATACGGGCCGTCGCCGACGCCCCACACCGCCAAGGTCTGGCCGAAATCCTCCGGCGCGTGCGGGATGCCCGCCTCGCTGGCGACGTCGGCGAGACCGCCCACGCCAAGGATGGTGTTGGTCAGGAAGCGGCCGGTGGCGTTCGATGCCCCTTCGACATTGCCCTGCAGCAGGTTGTTGGCGATGTAGAGCGGCGCCATCAGGTTGTCGATGAAGTTGTGGACCGCCTCGCGAACCGGATCGGGCACGACACCCACATAGACCTCCGCCGCCGGGCGGATCACCAGGACGTCGGCCGCCTCGTTGGCGGCGAAGACGAAGCGGTTGGGGATTTCCAGCGGATCGCTGACCCGGTAGGCCGCATCCGAAGCACCCGAGTCGCCCGGATTGGTCGCGCAGGCGGTGGCCGTCAGGGCGAAGGCCAGGACGGTGGCCGTACGGAGGAGGGAGCGGGAAAGGCTGGCCAGCTTCATGTGCGACGGCTCTTTATCTGTGGGCTCGACTCAGGTGCGGGGCGTCGCATGTCCTGTCCACAACCGAAGACTCCGATGTCCGAAGTCCTCAACCTTGGCAAGGTGGCTACGCGGTCGGGGGGAAGATTGGGCGAGATATCGCAGAATTTCCACCGTTTCCTGACCTAACACAGGCTTGGCCCTTTGACCAGCATGCGCGGGCCCGCCCTCCGGAACGGTGCAACGATTGTGGCGGCTTTGCCGCAGAACCCCGGTAAAGCTTGCGCAGGGTCGGCTCGGACCGCGGAACTGCGCAGTGAAAGCGGCCCGGCGAGGCCGTTTCGCGGCCATTGCCGCCGCCGTTCGCGAAAAGCGGTTTACGACGCATAAAGATATCTTTATATCTGTATCCGGAGCGGCCGGGCATGGTGCACCGGCCGGCCACCACCCTCTCCGGCCCTCCCCCTGGCCCGAATCGGACGTGAGGCGATGGACGATCTGCTTGCGACGCTGAAGGCGGCGGCCGAAACGACCCGGCTCAGGCTGCTCGCGCTCTGCGCGCATGGCGAACTGACGGTGACGGAGCTGACCCAGATCCTGGGCCAGAGCCAGCCGCGCGTCTCGCGCCATCTGAAGCTTCTGTGCGATGCCGGACTGCTCGACCGCTTCCGCGAGGGCACCTTCGCCTTCTACCGCCTCGCCGAGAAGGGGCAGTCGGCCGAACTGGCGCGGGTGCTGGTCGCCGCCATCCCCGCCGACGATCCCACCCTGATCCTGGATCTGGAGCGGCTGGACGCCATCAAGCGCGCCCGGTCGGAGACCGCCGCCGCCTATTTCCGTGAGAATGCCGCGCGCTGGCACGAAATCCGTTCCCTTCACGTTGCGGAAGGCGAGGTCGAGGCCGCCCTGCTGCGCCTGTTCCCGGAAGAGGGGGTGGAGGAACTGCTGGATATCGGCACCGGCACCGGAAGAATGCTGGAGGTGCTGGCCGGGCGCGTCCATCGCGCGATCGGGGTAGACCAGTCGCGCGAGATGCTGGCCGTCGCCCGCAACCGGCTGGAGGAGGCGGGCCTGCGCCACTGCCATGTCCGGCAGGCCGACATGTACCAGCTGCCGTTTCCGTCCGGCTCCTTCGACGCCGCTGTGATCCATCAGGTGCTGCATTATACCGAATCGCCGGCCGGCGTCCTGGCCGAGGCGGCGCGGGTCCTGCGCCCCGGCGGCCTGCTGCTGGTCGTCGATTTCGCCCCCCATCATCTGGAAGCCCTGCGCGAGGAGCATGCGCACCGCCGCCTGGGCTTCTCGGACGCCGAGGTCGCCGGCTGGTGCCGCCAGTCGGGCCTGGATTGCGGCCCGGTGGTGCATCTGCCGGGCGACCCCCTCACCGTTTCGATCTGGCCGGCCACCCGTATTGCGGCCGGCGCGCAAATTCCTTCCCCGCAAGTCCAAAAGCCAGCCCACTCGCTCAGCGGAGTTCCGTCATGACCGCGCCCACCTCTGCGCTGCCCTCCATCAGCTTCGAGTTCTTCCCGCCCAAGTCGGAGAAGATGGAGCAGAGCCTGTGGCAGTCGATCCGGCGGCTGGCCCCGCTCTCGCCCAGCTTCGTGTCGGTGACCTACGGCGCCGGCGGCTCTACCCGCGAACGCACCCATGCCACCGTCTGCCGCATCCAGGCGGAAACCGGCATCCCGGCCGCCGCCCACTTCACCTGCGTCGGCGCCACCCGCGACGAGATCGACGCGATCGCCCGCACCTATTGGGACGCCGGCATCCGTCATCTGGTGGCGCTGCGCGGTGACCCGCCGGAGACCGCCGGCGGCGTCGGCGGCCGGTACGAGCCGTTCCCCGGCGGCTATGCCTATGCCGCCGATCTGGTCGCGGGGATGAAGCGCATCGCCGATTTCGAGATCTCGGTCGCCGCCTATCCGGAATCCCATCCGGAGGCGCCGAGCGCCCAGTTCGACCTCGACAACCTGAAGCGCAAGGTTGATGCCGGCGCCACCCGTGCCATCACCCAGTTCTTCTTCGACAACGACGCCTATTTCCGCTTCCTCGACCGCTGTGCTGCCGCCGGCATCCATGTGCCGATCGTCCCCGGCATCCTGCCGATCACCAACTTCGCCCGCGCGGTGGAGTTCGCCGGCAAGTGCGGCGCGTCGATGCCGAAGAAGCTGGCCGAGACCTTCGAGGGCCTGGACGACGACCCGGAAACCCGCCAGCTCGTCGCCGCGACCGTGGCCGCCGAGCAGTGTCAGGCGTTGCAGGCCCAGGGCGTGAATGACTTCCATTTCTACACGCTGAACCGGTCGGACCTGACCATCGCCATCTGTCGCATGCTGGGCGTCAAGGCGAAGGCCGTGCCCGCCGCGGCGGCGGTGGCGGGGTAGGGCGCCGGACGCGGCCCTATGCTACGCTGGGGCGGCGGAACTGGGCAGCTGAACGGGGCGCGGGAGGGCGATGCCATGGACAGCCGGATCGGGTACGACACGGACTTCTACGCCTGGACCCAGGAACAGGCGAGGCTGCTGCGCGAAGCGGCGACTGAACGCTCCAACTCGCCCATTGATTGGGAGCACATCGCCGAGGAGCTCGACATCATGGGCGGTCAGGTCAAGGACGCGATCCGCAGCCATCTGGCCACGGTGATCGAGCATCTCCTGAAGCTGGAGCAGTCGCCCGATCCCTATCCACGCCGGAAGTGGCGGATCTCCGCGACCAAGGCCCGTCGCCATCTGCAGGACAAGTTGGAGGAGCATCCAAGCCTGCAGCGCTGGCCCGCCGAAATCCTGGAGAAGGCGTGGCTCGACGGCCGCGACGACGCCTGCCAGGACGACAGCATCGCCATCGACGCGCTGCCGAAGGAGTGCCCCTACGCTCTGGAGGATCTGCGCAATCCCGACTGGTGGCCGGTGAACCGGCATGGGCTGGAGGGCTGACGACATGGACAGCCGGATCGGATACGACACCGACTTCCTCGCCTGGACCGAGGAGCAGGCGCGCCTGCTTCGTGAGGCGTCGCGCGAGCGCATCAACACGCCCATCGACTGGGAGAATGTCGCGGAGGAGATCGAGAGCATGGGCCGATCGGAATTGCGCGCGGTCGAAAGCGCGCTGGTCCGTGTGATCGAACATCTGCTGAAACTGGAATACTCGCCCGCAGGCGAACCGCGTGGCAACTGGCGCCGTACCGTCCGCGAGCAGCGCGACCAGGCAATCGACGGCCTGGAGGACAGCCCCAGCCTGCGCGGCAAGATCGACCTCACCAAGGCTTATCGGCGCGGTCGCGACTATGCGGCCGAAGGGCTGGAGCAGGACAGGCTGTCTGCCGATCTGATGCCTGCCGACTGCCCCTATTCGCTGGAACAGCTTCTCGACACCGGCTGGTGGCCCACCAACCGCCACGGCCTCACCTGACCACACTGCTTCTGCTCTGAACCCGCCAAATAACGGACAAGACGCATTCCCATGGCCCACATCCTCGACACCCTGCGTGACCGCGTTCTGCTTTGTGACGGCGGGTTCGGCAGCCGCATCCAGGCGCTCGACCTCGACGTCGAGAAGGATTACTGGGGGCACGAGAACTGCACCGACATCCTGCCCCTGTCGCGCCCGGACATCGTCCGCGACATCCATCGCGGCTATTTCGAAGCCGGCGCCGACATGGTGGAGACCGACACCTTCGGCGCCTCGCCGGTGACGCTGGGTGAGTTCGGCATCTCCGAGAAGGCTTTCGAGATCAACCAGCGCGCCGTCGAACTGGCGCGCGAGGCGGCAGAAAGCTTCAAGGACGGCCAGCCGCGCTTCGTCATCGGCTCGATCGGGCCGGGCACCAAGCTGCCCAGCCTGGGGCACATCGCCTATCAGCCGGCTGAGGACAGCTTCTATGTCCAGGCCGCCGGCCTGATCGCCGGCGGGGCCGACGCCATTCTGGTGGAGACCTGCCAGGATCCCCTGCAGATCAAGGCCGCCGTCAACGGCATCAAGCGCGCGCGGGCCGAGGCCAAGTCCGACACCCCCGTCTTCGTTCAGGTCACCGTCGAGACCACCGGCACGCTGCTGGTCGGCACCGACATCGCCGCGGCGGCCACCGTCATCCAGGCGCTGGACGTGCCGCTGATGGGCCTGAACTGCGCGACCGGCCCGCTGGAGATGAGCGAGCATGTGCGCTGGCTGTCGCAGAACTGGCCGGGCCTGATCTCGGTCCAGCCGAATGCCGGCCTGCCCGAACTGGTGGACGGCAAGACGCACTACCCGCTGCGTGCCGACGACTTCGCCCACTGGCTGGAGCGCTTCGTGTCGGAGGACGGGGTCAACCTCGTCGGCGGCTGCTGCGGCACCAACGTCCCGCACATCGCCGCGGCGAACCAGATGCTGCGCAAGCTGGCCCCGGCCGGCTCGCACCGCCCGGCGCCGAAAGGCCGCACCGTCCATTGGGTGCCGGCGGTGGCCTCGCTCTACAGTCAGGTCACGCTGCGCCAGGAGAACGCGTTTTTCGCCATCGGCGAACGCTGCAATGCCAACGGCTCCAAGAAGTGGCGCGAGCTGCAGGAGAAGAACGACTGGGACGGCTGCGTCGAGATGGCGCGCGAGCAGGTGAAGGAAGGCAGCCACGCGCTCGACGTCTGCACCGCCTTCGTCGGCCGTGACGAGGTGGCGGAGATGAACGCGGTGATGTCGCGCTTCGTCGGCTCGGTCACGGCGCCGTTGGTGGTCGATTCCACCGAATACGGCGTGCTGGAGCAGGCGCTGGCGCTGTATGGCGGCAAGGCGATCCTCAACTCCATCAACTTCGAGGATGGCGAGGAGCCGGCGCGCAAGCGTCTGGCGCTGGCCAAGAAGTTCGGCGCCGCCGTCATCGCGCTGACCATCGACGAAGAGGGCATGGCGAAGACGCCGGACCGCAAGCTCGCCATCGCCAAGCGGCTCTACGATCTGGCGGTGAACGAGTATGGCCTCGCCCCGTCCGACCTGCTGTTCGACCCGCTGACCTTTACCATCGCCACCGGCAACGAGGACGACCGCAAGCTCGCCATCTGGACGCTGGAAGGCATCGAGGCGATCGCCCGCGAGATGCCCGGCTGCCAGATCATCCTGGGCCTGTCCAA
Source organism: Azospirillum sp. TSH20 (assembly GCF_003115935.1). Lineage (NCBI taxonomy): Bacteria > Pseudomonadati > Pseudomonadota > Alphaproteobacteria > Rhodospirillales > Azospirillaceae > Azospirillum > Azospirillum sp. TSH20. The sequence continues at coordinate 54,737 of NZ_LGQU01000109.1, read as the reverse complement.
CGTCTCGTTCGGCCTGAACGCGGCGGCGCGCCATGTGCTGAACTCGGTCTTCCTCGACCATGCGGTCAAGAAGGGCATGACGGGCGCCATCGTCCACGTCTCCAAGATCCTGCCGCTGCACCAGATCCCGGAAAACGAGGTCAAGACCGCCGAGGACCTGATCTTCGACCGGCGGGCGGAAGGGTACGATCCGCTGCACGCCTTCATCGCCCTGTTCGAGGGCCGGAAGGCCGCCGACGCCAAGAAGAAGGCGCGGGCTGAGAATGTCGAGGACCGGCTGAAGGAGCGCATCGTCGACGGCGACCGCACCGGCCTGGAGGATGATTTGGCGGAGGCGATGAAGACCCACCCGCCGCTGGAGATCATCAACACCTACCTGCTCGACGGCATGAAGGTGGTCGGCGAACTGTTCGGCGCCGGCAAGATGCAGCTTCCCTTCGTTCTCCAGTCGGCGGAGACGATGAAGGCCGCCGTGGCGTGGCTGGAGCCGCACATGGAGAAGGTGGAGGGCCAGCAGAAGGGCACGCTGGTTCTCGCCACCGTGAAGGGCGACGTCCACGACATCGGCAAGAACCTCGTCGACATCATCCTGACCAACAACGGCTACAAGGTCGTCAACCTCGGCATCAAGCAGCCGGTCACCGCCATCATCCAGGCCGCCAAGGAGCACAAGGCGACCGCCATCGGCATGTCCGGCCTGCTGGTGAAGTCCACCGTGGTGATGCGCGAGAACCTGGAGGAGATGACCCGCGAGGGGCTGGAGGTGCCGGTCCTGCTCGGCGGTGCGGCGCTGACCCGCGCCTATGTCGAGGGCGACTGCGTGGCGTCCTACGGCTCCGGCCGCGTCGCTTACGCCGGTGACGCCTTCGACGGTCTGACCCTGATGGACAAGGTGGTGGAGGGCAGCTTCGACCAGCAGCTCGCCATCCAGCAGGCCAAGCGCGCCGGCAAGGCGACCAACCGCCGCCGCGTGCTGGGGCAGGCCACCAGCGCCGCCACCGGCCCGGTGGACAAGGACGCCGTCCGTGCCCGCCGCCATCGGCTCGCCGAGGGCGTGCCGGTGCCGACCCCGCCCTTCTGGGGGCCGAAACTGATCGACCATGTGCCGCTGAAGACGCTGGTCACCTACCTGAACGAGCGGATGCTCTATCAGCTGCAATGGGGCTACCGGAAGGACGGCAAATCCTTCGAGGAGTTCAAGGAGTGGTCGAAGAAGGAGCTGCGGCCGGTGCTCGACCGCATCCTCCAGATCGCGGCGAAGGAGGAAATCCTGCGCCCGACCGCCGTCTACGGCTATTGGAAGGCGGCGGCCGACGGCAACGACGTCATCCTGTTCGAAGAGGACGGCACGACCGAGGCCGCGCGCTTCTCGCTGCCGCGCCAGGCCAAGGAGGATGGCGAGTGCATCGCCGACTTCCTGCGCGACGTGACCGATCCGGAGCGTGACGTCATCGGCCTGCAGGTCGTCACCATGGGCCAGCATTGCGCCGAGGTGGCGCGCGAGTGGTTCGCCGAGAACCGCTATCAGGACTATCTCTACCTGCACGGCCTGTCGGTGGAGATGACCGAGGCGATGGCGGAATATGTCCACGCCCGCATCCGTGCGGAGCTGGGCTATGGCGCCGAGGACAGCCGCGACAAGGAGAAGCTGCTGCAGCAATCCTATCGCGGCAGCCGCTACAGCTTCGGATATCCGGCCTGCCCGAACCTGAAGGACCAGGAGCAGCTTCTGAAGCTGCTGGACGCCTGCCGCATCGGCATCGAGATGTCGGACGAGGACCAGCTGCATCCGGAACAGAGCACCTCCGCCATCGTCCTGCACCACCCGCGGGCCAAGTACTTCTCTGTCTGATGCCCGCTGCCTGAGGGATGATCCTCCGCCGCCCGTTCCGTGTTAGGATGGGCGGCGGAGGATTTCCATGGGCACGGTCGACGCACGGAACGACGAAAAGCTGCAACGCCTGCTGGACCGGATCGTCCCGGCCCTGGAGCCGGAAGCCGTCTACCTGTTCGGCAGCCGGGCGCGCGGCGATTTCGATGAGGACAGCGATTACGATCTGCTGGTGATCGTTCCGGACGATGCGCCGAAGGAACGGCGGTCGATGGCCACCGCTTTCGAGGCCAGCCGGCAATCCCGGGTTCCGGCTGACATCATTCCCTGCTCCCGCACCGGATTCGAACGCTACAAGGACTCGGTGGGAACGCTCTATTACGAGGCGAACCACCACGGGGTGCAGGTCTATGGTCGATAGGGTGGTCGCCGCCTGGCTGGCGGTGGTGGACGAGGACATCCGCGCGATCCGCGCCTGCCTCGTCGGCTCGGCGGTCAAATCGGCGGCCTACCATTGCCAACAGGCGGCGGAGAAGCTGGTCAAGGCGGTTCTGGTCTCGCTCGGCCGCCATCCGCGCAAGCAACACACATCGTCGCGTTGTTGGACGATGTGCCGCCGGACCACCCATTGCGTGCGACCTTGCTGCCGTTGGAGCGTTTCACCATCTTCGCCGCGGCCTTCCGTTATCCGAGCATGGATGTTTTCGACAGCCCGCCGGATGAGCCCGATCCCGCCGATGTGTCCCGTTGGCTGGCTGAAATCGAACAGGTCCGGGCAACGGTTTCCGCTTTTCTGGAAGCAAGGGCATAGACGATGGCCGCCATCGACGCAGAACATGACGAAAAGCTGCAAATCCTGTTGGACCGGATCGTGCCGGCCCTGGAGCCGGAAGCCGTCTACCTGTTCGGCAGCCGTGCCCGCGGCGATTTCGATGAGGACAGCGACTACGACCTGCTGGTGATCGTGCCGGACGACGCGCCGAAGGAGCGGCGGTCGATTCACTACGCGTATGCGTCGAAGATTGGTACTGGCATTCCGGCCGACATCATTCCCTGCACGCGCACCAATTACGAGGCGTCCAAGGACGTCGTCGGCACGTTGAGCTACAAGGCCAAGCATGAAGGAGTACGGGTCTATGGGGTCTAGAGTTGGACCGGACGCATGACTGGAAACGGTCTGTGTCTGCCTGTGCACCAGCCTGACATCTCGGTTCGTTCCCGATCCCATCCTCACGTCCGTAACGGATCTCGTCCATGACCCCCACCACCCCCCTGCCCCTGCACCGCGAGACCGTCCGCCCGGAGTGGATCGACTACAACGGGCACATGAACGTTGCCTATTACCTGCTGGCCTTCGACCATGCGACGGACGCCGTGCTCGACCGGTTCGGGATCGGCAAGGCCTATGTGGCGGCGGAGAACCGGTCGGTCTTCGTCGTCGATGCCCACCTGACCTACGCCCGCGAGGTGACGGAGGGAACGCCGCTGCGCTTCGAGTCGCTCCTGCTCGGCACCGATCCCAAGCGCCTGCACCTGTTCCACGAGATGCGGCATGCGGAGGAAGGCTGGCTGGCGGCGACGGCGGAGTTCATGCTGCTGCATGTCGACCTCGGCACCCGCAAGACCAGCCCATTCCCGCCGGCCGTCGCCGCGGCACTGACTGAACAGGCGACGGCCCACGCCGCACATCCCCGGCCACCGCAGGCCGGACGGGCGGTGGCCCGGCTGGATGGGGCTTTGACCGACCGGTAGCGTCCGGGTGGTTGAGTTGACGGTTGCTGCCCCCATCTATCGAAGAATGAAGACCGCATCCGTCCAGCCGATCCGCTCGCCTATCCGTTCCGGCATTCTCTTCGCCGCAGCCGCCGTCCTGGCCGTGCTTTCCGCCGCGCCGGCGCTGGCCGATTGCACGGAGGCGGCGCAGCCGAAGGTCAACTGGCGCCGCTGCTCGCTGGAGGGGCAGACGCTGACCGGTGTCGACCTCAGCGGCGCCATGCTGCGCGATGCGACCTTTCAGCGCGCCACGTTGGGGGAGGCGAAGCTGACCGATGCCGACGGTTATCGCGCCAAATTCATCAGCGCCACCGCCCCCGGCGCGGTATTCGACAAGGCGCGGCTGATCGAGGCGGACTTCACCCGCGCCGACCTGACCGGCGCCAGTTTCCGCGAGGCCGACCTGCGCAACGCAAAGATGGTGGGCGCATCGCTGGCGCGGGCCGATCTGACCGGAGCCAGATTGTCCGGCACCGACCTGCGCCATGCCGACCTGTCGGGCGCCCGCTGGACCGACGGCACGCACATCTGCGCGGAAAGTTCGGTCGGTCAGTGCAACTAATCGGATGAGGCGCAACCAAACCGTTCGCAGCATCTCGTCGCGCTTCCAAGAACCTTCTTGCCGTAAGGGCTTGCGCCGCGTACCGTTCGAAACCGAATGATTTTTGAACGGACGGCAGTCGTGGCAACCGCGGAGGATTTCGAGCGTTCCAGCGGCCTCGCCGCAAAGGCCATGGAGCGGATGCTGTCCGACGGGCTGGCGCCGATCCCGGAGAATTTCACGCTCTGGTACGTCTATTTCAGCGGCAACAACCCCGATCTGACCCGCGCCGTCGATCTGGCGCGGCGGGACGGGCTGGCCGTTTCGCAGACCCTGTGCGACGAGCTGTACAAGCGCTTCTTCACCACGGATGCGGAAGCGCAGGCGATCCGCGAGACCTCCGACAAGGCGCGTTTCGCGCTGGGCCGCATCCTGGAACAGCTGGGCAATGTCGGGTCGGAGACGGAGCGCTACGGCAACGCCCTGTCCGGTTTCCGGGAAGAGCTGGACCAGCCGATCAGCCTGCCGGAACTGCGCGCCATGATCGCCGCCATCGCCGCGGAAACCAGGGAGATCGTCGACCGCCAGGCCGCCCTGCAATCCCAGCTTCAGGAATCGAGCCAGCAGCTGGCGGAGATGCGGGTCAGCCTGGACAGCGCCCGGCGCGAGGCGCTGACCGACGGGCTGACCGGCATCGGCAACCGCAAGGCCTTCGACCAGATGCTGCAGGAGGCGATGGAGTCCTCGGTGCGCGACGAACAGCCGCTGTCGCTGCTGATGGTCGACATCGACCATTTCAAGGCCTTCAACGACACCCACGGCCATCTGGTCGGCGACCATGTGCTGAAGCTGGTCGCCCGCATGCTGACCGAATGCATCAAGGGCCGCGACACCGCCGCCCGCTATGGCGGCGAGGAGTTCGCGATCATCCTGCCGCGCACCAGCCTGGAAAACGCCATCAAGCTGGCGGATCAGGTGCGGACCTTCGTCGGCGGCCGCCAGATCGTGAACAAGGCGCGCAACGCCAATTACGGCACCGTCGCCCTGTCGGTCGGCGTCGCCCAGTTCCGCCCCGGCGAACAGGCCATGTCTCTGGTCCGCCGTGCCGATCAGGCGCTCTATTCCGCCAAGCGCGGCGGCCGCAACCGCGTGTCGGTCGAGGCGGGCTGAGCCGCCCCGCCCGACAGCCGCCCCACCCGACAGCCGCCCCGCCCGACAGCCGGTCAGCCGGCCAGCCTCCGCCGCACCTCCTCGGTCCCGCGCAGCAGTTCCGCCACCAACTCCCCCGCCGCGCGCCGCCGCGCCAGCCCCAGCCCCTGGCCGGCCCACAGCGACAGGAACTCCGGCCGGCCGGCCTTGCCGGCGGCGGTGCGCAGCGGCCTGGTCAGCGTGTTCTGCAAGGGGAAGGGCAGCACCGCGTCGGGCGCGTCCGGGTCCTCCACCGCCTCCATGAAGCGGTTGACGATGCCGCGCGCCGGCCGGCCGGAGAAGGCGCGGGTGATGCGGGTCTGGTCCTCCCGCGCGGCCAGGATGGCGGCCTTGTGCGCCTCCGGAATGCCGGCCTCCTCGGTGGGCAGGAAGACGGTGCCCATCTGCACCGCCGTCGCGCCCAACGCCAGCGCCGCGGCGATGCCGCGCCCGTCCATGATTCCGCCCGACGCGATCACCGGCACGCTCACCGCGTCCGCCACCTGCGGTACCAGCGCCATCGTGCCGACCAGATTGGCCCCGCGATCTTTCCAGGCATCGCCGAGGAAGCTGCCGCGATGGCCGCCGGCCTCGCCGCCCTGGGCGATCACCGCATCGACGCCGGCCTGCTCCAGAGCCACCGCTTCCGCCACCGTGGTCGCGGTGCCCAGCACCCGGATGCCGCGCGCCTTGGCCGCGGCGACGCTGTCGGCCGGCGGCAGCCCGAAGGTGACGCTGTAGAAGGCCGCTCCGCTGTCCAGCACCGCCGCCATCTGCCGGTCGAACGCATCGCCGGCGTAAGCGGGTTCCTCCGCCTCCGGCAACCCAAGCTCGGCGTGGAAACCTGCCACGCGGGCCATCGCCTCGGCCATCATCGGCGCCGGTCCGGGCGCGGGCGTCGGCGCGAACAGGTTGATGCCGAAGGGCAGGGCGGTGCGGTCGCGGATGTCGCGCGCCCGTTCGGTGATCTGCGCCGGGGTGAGGTAGGCGGCGCCGACGAAGCCCAGCCCGCCGGCTTCATTGACCGCCGCCACCAGCGCGGCGGTATCGCCGCCCCCGGCCATCGGCGCCTGGATCACCGGCGACCGCAGCCCCAGCCGTTCAAGGGATTCCGTGTGAGAGGGCATCTCCGCCTCCGTCGCTTCGACAAGTGAGGCGATGCTACGCCCTGGCGTCCTTCACGACCAATGACTTGTTCTGAAGGGGTCGTTCACTTGGAGTGAAGGGAGAGGGCGACGGTGCTTCATGCTTCGACAGCGATTTTGAACTGCTCCACTTCGTCTTTGATCCAGGCTCTGACCGCGCAGACCTTCGGGTGGTCGCGCTGCCCCATCGGGTAGACGAGGTCGTATCCGTGCTCGACGTCCAGTCGGGCTTCCGGGAAAAGGGCGACAAGGCGGCCCGCGGCAATGTCCTCCGAGACGAGAACACTTCGGCCGAGCGCCACACCTTCCCCTCGGATCGCCGCCTCGATCGACATGCTTCCATGACTGTAGCCTGGGCCCCGTGCGGCAGGGGTCGGAATCCCCATCATTCCGAACCATTGATGCCAATCGGCCCTCATCCCGTTCTCATGGATGAGGCGAGCTGACGCGATGTCTTTGGCGGTTCGAAGACCGCCCATCCGCTCACGGTACCCGGGCGAGCAGACGGGGCTGACGGTCTCGTTCATGATCCGCTCCGACTCCGCATTGGGATAGCGCCCATTCCCATACCGCATTGCCACGTCGGTCTGCGACTTCGCGAAATCAATCTCGACATCGGTCACTTCAAGCTGAACGTCATAAGTGGGGTAACGGTCCATCAACCGATGCAGACGCGGGGTTAGCCACTTGCTCGCAAACGAGACGCCGGAACTCACAACGAGCCGCGCGGTCTCGTTTCTGCGACGGATGCTTTCCGTCTCTCGGGAGAGTTCCGACAGAAGGCGTGTGACGACGGCGAAGAACGCCGCACCTTCCGCGCTGAATTCAATTCTGCGGGTCATCCGTCGGAAGAGTTGGACACCGAGATGCTCCTCCAACGCCTTGATCTGCCGGCTGACCGCACCGTGCGTAACATGCAGTTCTTCAGCCGCCAGCGTCATGCTCAATCTCCGCCCGGTCGCCTCGAAGGCACGCAGCGTTTGCAGCGGTGGAAGTCGATTCGTCATGGCGGGCCTATGTGTGCGATTTCCTCACGCATGCTGTGACGACAAATGGTTTGTCTGCAAGGCCGACAGAACTTTAGATGTGCTCAAAACAAGAGCATACCGATGGACTGCGACACGCCATGAGCCAGATCGCCAACGAAACCGCATCTCTTTCGCCGGTCGCCGTCTCACGTCCCGTCTCGCTTGGGAATTTCGGGGCGATGCTGCTCCTTGCCCTGGTGTGGGGTTTGTCGATCCCGGTCACGAAGCTCGGTCTGATTACGATGCCGCCCCTGACCCTGACGGCGATCCGGTTTGCTGTCGCGATTCCTTTCATGATGCTCCTGCTCATCGGGAAAGAGCCTCTGCCGTGGAAGGCTCTCCCAGCGGTCGCCAGTCTTGGCGTGCTTGGCATCGGTGTGGGGCAGGTGGCGCAGACATTCGGGGTGGCCGGAACTTCGGCCTCTATCGGCACGATACTGTCTGCGACCATTCCGCTGTTCATCGTGTTGTTTGCGATGATCCGGCTCAAGCAGGCGGTCTCAATTTCACAGATTGTTGGTGTGGTGGCCGCCTTCGCAGGAATCGTCGTCGTGGCTTCGGAAAACGCAGGCGATGCGGGAGTTGCCGGAACAACCGCTCTCGGGCCGATCTGGATGCTGGTATCGGCGCTGGCGGTCGCCTTCTACTATGTTTGGAGCGTCGAGCTTACGAACAGATATGGCACCGTGGTGGTGGCGACTTGGAGCACGGTTTTCGGATTCTTGGCGCTGGTGCCATGGGCGGGCTGGGAGGCCGGTCACACGTCCTTCGAACTGACAGGCCAGGCATTGGGAGCGGCTGCATACCTTGGCCTCGCTGTGACGGCGGCCGGTCTTTTCCTGTGGCTGCGTATCCTGCGTGACGTGCCCGCCTCCATTGCGGCTAGTGTGCAGTACCTCCAGCCCGTGTTCGGTATTGCCGCCTCTGCGATCATGTTCGGAGACAGGATCGGACCCCGGTTCCTGGCGGGTGTTGCTCTTATCCTGGCAGGGCTTGCGATGGCGCTTCGGGTGCGCAGCCCGAAGCAGGGCGATGCTTCGTAATGGGTCAAAAGCGGCGGGCCGGCGCGATGACCGGCCCACAGCGGGAGTGCGGCAGGGGGCGTGATGCCGCCCGCTGTCAGCTGCGCAGCCCCGGCGCCTCCTGCCCGGTGCGCTCCACATATTCGGTGTAGCCGCCGCCATACTGGTGGATCCCCTCCGGCGTCAGTTCCAGCACGCGGTTGGACAATGCTGCCAGGAAATGGCGGTCGTGCGACACGAACAGCATCGTGCCCTCATAGGCCGCCAGCGCCTGGATCAGCATCTGCTTGGTATCGAGGTCCAGGTGGTTGGTCGGCTCGTCCAGCACCAGGAAGTTGGGCGGGTTGAACAGCATGATCGCCATCACCAGACGGGCCTTCTCGCCGCCCGACAGCACGCGGCACTTCTTCTCCACATCGTCGCCGGAAAAGCCGAAACAGCCGGCCAGCGCCCGCAGCGATCCCTGGCTGGCCTGCGGGAAATGCGCCTCCAGCGCTTCGAAGATGGTCTGGTCGCCGTCCAGCAGTTCCATCGCGTGCTGCGAGAAATAGCCCATCTTGACGCTGCCGCCGACGGTGACGGTGCCGCTGTCGGGTTCGGCCGCGCCGGCGATCAGCTTCAACAGGGTCGATTTGCCGGCGCCGTTGACGCCCATCACGCACCAGCGCTCCTTGCGACGGATGGTCAGGTCCAGCCCCTCATAGATGGCGCGGCTGCCATAGCCCTTGTGGACGTTCTTCAGGACCGCCACGTCGTCGCCGGAGCGCGGGGCAGGCGGGAAGTCGAAGGTCACCACCTGGCGGCGCTTGGGCGGCTCGAAGCGTTCGATCTTGTCCAGCTTCTTCACCCGGCTCTGCACCTGTGAGGCGTGCGAGGCGCGGGCCTTGAAGCGTTCGATGAACTTCAGTTCCTTGGCCAGCATCGCCTGCTGGCGCTCGAACTGCGCCTCCTGCTGCTTTTCCTTCAGTGCCCGCTGCTTCTCATAGAAGCTGTAGTCGCCGGAATAGCTGGTCAGCGTTCCGCCATCGATCTCGATGATCTTGGTGACGATGCGGTTCATGAACTCGCGGTCGTGCGAGGTCATCAGCAGCGCGCCCTCATAGCCCTTCAGGAAGCCTTCCAGCCAGATCAGGCTTTCGATGTCCAGATGGTTGCTCGGCTCGTCGAGCAGCATGGCGTCGGGGCGCATCAGCAGGATGCGGGCCAGCGCCACGCGCATCTTCCAGCCGCCCGACAGGCCGCCGACATCGCCGTCCATCATCTCCTGGCTGAAGCTGAGGCCGGCCAGCACCTCGCGCGCCTTGCCCTCCAGCTCATAGCCGCCCAGCTCGTCGAAGCGAGCCTGCACCTCGCCGTAGCGTTCGATGATGGCGTCCATCTCGTCGGCGCGATCAGGGTCGGCCATGGCGGCTTCCAGCTCCGCCAGTTCGGCGGCGACGACGCTGACCGGCCCGGCGCCGTCCATCACCTCCGCCACGGCGGAGCGGCCGGACATCTCGCCGACATCCTGGTTGAAATAGCCGATGCTGACCTGCTTCTCGATCGCCACCTGACCGCCGTCCGGCTGTTCCTCGCCGGTGATCATGCGGAACAGGGTCGTCTTGCCGGCGCCATTCGGACCGACCAGCCCGATCTTCTCACCCCGGTTGAGCGCCGCGGAGGCCTCCAGGAACAGGATGCGGTGGCCGTTCTGCTTGCTGACGTTATCGAAGCGGATCATGGGCGACAGGGGTCCTTGGAGGCATGGTGCTTGGGGGCGTGATGGCGGCCCCTTATGCCACAGGATGCGTGCCGCGACAGAGTCCTGATCGCAGCGGTGCTCCCGCTACCGTCCCATCTCCTCTGCCGATGCCGGGAAGCCGTCGATGTGCTCCAACCCTTTCATTTCCGCGGGTGCATGAAAATCTGGCGATCGAGCATTCATGACGCCTGATCATTCGGCCCATGTGGACAAACCGTTTCCGTTCATACCGCTGCACCGCTAATCCTGGATCGACCACCGCGTCGGCCCGGTCCGCCGCCGCATCGCCCGAGGAGTCCCATGTCGCAAGCCGAAGTCACCCCCCGGAGCGAATCTGCGTCCGCGGTTTCCCAGGCGCATGAGCTTGGCAACATCGCCCGGCTGGTGATCGCGCAGGCGCTTGCCGGTGCCAACGCGATCGTCGTCTATGCGACCGGCGCCATCGTCGGCAACACGCTGGGCCCCAACCCGGCGCTGGCGACCCTGCCGATCTCCATCTTCGTGGTCGGCATGGCAATCTGCACCCTGCCGGCCGGGACCATCGCCCGCCGCTTCGGCCGGCGCGCCGCCTTCCTGGCGGGGACCGGATGCGGCGTGCTGGTCGGGCTGCTGTCGGCGCTGGCCATCCTGTTCGGATCGTTCTGGCTGTTCTGCGCGGCGATGATTCCCGGCGGGGCCTATGCCGCGGTGGTGCTCTCCTTCCGCTTCGCCGCCGCCGACTGCACCTCGGTGGAGCGCCGGCCGCGCGCCATGTCCGCCGTGATGGCCGGGGGCGTGGTCGCCGGCGTGGTCGGGCCGCAGCTGGTCACCCACACCATGAACCTGTGGCCGCCCCACCTGTTCGCTGCGACCTATGTCGCGCAGGCCGCCGTCGCCGCGCTGTCGGCGCTCGTCCTGATGGGCGTCCGCCTGCCCAAGCCGACCGCGGCGGAGGTCGCCGGCGGCCGTCCGCTGGGCGCCATCCTGCGCCAGCCCCGCTTCATCACCGCGGTGATCTGCGGCGTGGTGTCCTACCTGCTGATGAACTTCCTGATGACCGCCGCCCCGCTGGCGATGCGGCTGTGCGGCCTGCCGCAGGAGTCGGCCAACCTCGGCCTGCAATGGCACGTCATCGCCATGTACGCCCCCAGCTTCTTCACCGGGCGGCTGATCAGCCGCTTCGGCTCCCCGCGGATGGTCGCCGTCGGGCTGGCGCTGATCGCCGCCGCCTCGGCCGTCGGGCTGGCGGGGCAGGACGTGGCCCATTTCTGGATCAGCCTGATCCTGCTGGGGGTGGGGTGGAACTTCGGCTTCCTCGGCGCCTCGGCCCTGGTGCTGGACTGCCACCGACCGGAGGAGAAGACCCGGGTCCAGTCGGTGAACGATTTCCTCGTCTTCGGCACGATGGCCTTCGGCTCCTTCGCCTCGGGCAGCCTGCTGACGAGTTACGGCTGGGACACCGTCCTGCGCATCTCCTTCGTGCCGCTGGCGCTGGCGACCGCGGCACTGATCGTCACGGCGATGTATCGTCAGGAGCGGAAGACGGCCTGAAAACGGCTTCGGGCGCGGTCTTTCCCCCGCGCCCGAACCCTCACCCTATGATGGCCGACCCTCAGATCACATAGGTCAGCTCTTTCTCCGACTTCAGGCTGTTCTTGCCCAAGGTCTCATCCACATAGTCCAGCAGCTGGGCCAACGCCTCGCTGCGGCTCAGCGTGTCGGTGTCGATCACCAGTTCGGGCTGGTCCGGCGCCTCGTAGGGAGCCGAGATGCCGGTGAACTCGGCGATCTCGCCGGCGCGCGCCTTCTTGTAGAGGCCCTTGGGGTCACGCTCCTCGCAGGTGGCGAGGTCGGCCGCCACATACACCTCGTGGAAGCGTTCGCCGCCGATCACCCGCGCCCGCGCCCGATCGGACTTCAGCGGCGAGATCAGCGAGGCGATCACCACCATACCGGCATCGGCGAACAGCTTCGCCGTCTCGGCCACCCGACGGATGTTCTCCGCCCGGTCGTCGGCGGAGAAGCCCAGCCCGGCGTTCAGCCCGTTGCGGACATTATCGCCGTCCAGCACGAAGGTCTGCCAGCCGCGGTCGAACAGCGCGCGTTCCAGCGCCATCGCCAGCGTCGACTTGCCGGCGCCCGACAGGCCGGTCAGCCAGACGATGCCGCCTTGGTGGCCGTTGGCCTGGGACCGCTCCTCCAGCGAGACGGTGTGCGACACCTCGGTGATGTTGGCCGCCGCGGCGTCCTCGATCTCCACCACCAGGCAGCCGCCGACCACGTCGTTGCCGTCGATCAGCGCGCCGCGGCCGGTGCGCGGCAGGTCCGACGCCAGATCGAGCGCGATGGGCGAGCGGGAACGCAGCACCACCTCGGCCACCTCGTTGCGGCGGACCGCCTTGCCGGGGGTGCTGGACAGATCCTCCACGTCGATGACTGCCGTCACCTGCTCCACCGTCACCCGGTGCTCGCCGGTGGCGATCTTCAGCGTGTAGGTCTTGCCGACCACCAGCGGGTCCGACACCAGCCAGAACAGCCGAACGCTCAGCCGGTGCGCCAGAGTCGGGGCGTCGGCCTGATGGTGGGCGATGTGGCCGCGCTCGGCGAAGATGCGCTTGTCCAGCGTGATGCCGATGCTCTGCCCGGCCTGGGCCGACAGCACCGTCTCCGGATGGTTCCACGCCTCGATGCTGACGACCTTGGCGCTGGCACCGGTCGGCGAGAAGTGCAGGGTGTCGCCGACGCGCAGCCGCCCGCTTTCGATGCGGCCGGCCAGGATGCGGCGGTCGTCCGGCTTGTAGACATCCTGCAACGGGAACCGCAGCGGCTGGTCGGGCGAGGTCTGCTGCGGACGGAAGGCGTCCAACTGCTCGATCACCGTCGGCCCCAGATACCAGTCCGACTGCTCGCTGCGGCTGACGATGTTGTCGCCGTTCCGGGCGGAGACCGGGATCACCGCCTTGGGCTGCAGGCCCAGCTCGGCCAGATAGTCCTTGATCTCCTGTGCCACCACCTCATAGCGGCGGCTGGAGAACTCGACCTTGTCCATCTTGTTGACGACCACCGCCACCTGACGCACGCCCAGCAGGTGCAGCAGGAAGGCATGGCGGCGCGACTGCTCCAGCGCGCCCTCGTCGGCGTCGATCACCAGCAGCGCGGCGTCGGCCTGGGACGCGCCCGTCACCATGTTCTTCAGGAACTCGGTGTGGCCCGGCGCGTCGATGATGACGTAGGGGCGCTGCTTCGTCTTGAAGTGGATCTGGGTGGTGTCGATGGTGATGCCCTGGTCACGCTCGGCCTGGAGGGCGTCCATGACGAAGGCCCACTCGAACGGCATGCCGCGCTTGCGGCTCATCTCGCGGACCTGATCCACCTTGCCGTCGGGCAGGCTGCCGGTGTCGTTCAGCAGGCGGCCGATCAGCGTGGACTTGCCATGGTCGACATGACCGACGATGACGATGCGAAGTTGAGAATGCGGCATCTTACATGTACCCCACGCTGCGCAGGCGCTCGAAGCTGTCTTCGGATTCGTTGTCCATCGCGCGGCCGGCGCGTTCCGGCACGCGGGTCACCTGAAGCTCGGCGATGATCTCGTCGATGGTCGAGGCGTTGCTGTCGACCGGGAAGGTGATGTTCTTCTCGCCCAGCGAGCGATAGCGCTTGCCGTCCTTGGCGAAATACAGCGGGACGATGGGAATCCCCTCGCGCTGCGAATAGCGCCAGATGTCCAGCTCGGTCCAGGCCAGCAGCGGGTGGATGCGGACATGGACGCCTTCGGGAAAGCGGGTCTTGTAATGGTCCCAGAATTCCGCCGGCTGGTCCTTCACGTCCCAATCGCCTTCCAGCGAGCGCGGCGAGAACACGCGCTCCTTGGCGCGGGTCGCCTGCTCGTCGCGGCGGATGCCGACCATGACGCCCTGGTACGCATGGTCGCGCAGCAGGTTCTTCAGACCTTCCGTCTTGCGCGCGGCGGCGCGGGTCAGCGGCGGCAGGGTCTGGTCCATCTCCTCCTCGGGCGGGCATTGCTCCACCTTCAGGTCGAGGTCCCATTCCTTGGTGATGCGGTCGCGGAACTCGTAGACCTCCGGCAACTCCATGGCGGTGTCGAGCTGCACGACGGGGAAGGGGATGCGGCCGAAGAACGCCTTGCGGCAGAGCCAGAGCAGCGCGTTGCTGTCCTTGCCGATCGACCAGAGCATCGCCAGCTTGTCGATGCGGTTGTAGGCCTCGCGCAGAATATAGATGCTCTGGTTTTCGAGCTGGTCGAGATCGGCGCTCATCGGGCGATTCCAATCATGGTGGTGTGTATGCCGCATTCGGTCTTGGCGCTGCCGGCCCAACGGCCGGAGCGCGGGTCGGCACCGGGCGCCACTCGCTCGGTGCAGGTGTAACAGCCGATCGACAGGAACCCGTCGGCCTCCAGCGGGTGGCGCGGCAGGTCGCGCCGGGTGAACTCTTCCTCCAGCCGGTCCTTGTCCCAGTTGGCCAGCGGGTTGACCTTGACGCGGCCATTCTCCGCCTCGAACAGGGGCAGGGCGGCGCGGGTCGCCGACTGGAACCGCTTGCGCCCCGTCACCCAGGCCTCCAGCCCGGCCGTGGCGAGAGCGCGGTCCAGCGGCACCGTCTTGCGCAGGTGGCAGCAGGCGTCGTAATCGCGGTTGAACAGCAGGCCGTCCTTGTCGCCGGCGGCGAGATCGTCGGCGGTCGGCCCGATCTCGCGCACATCCGTCAGGCCCAGCCGCTTCACCAGCTGGTCGCGGTAGCGCAGCGTCTCGCCGAACAGCTTGCCGGTATTCACAAACAGAACCGGGAAATCCGGCGTCGCCTCGGCGGCGAGCGCCAGCAGCACCGCGGATTCGGCGCCGAAGGACGACAGCAGCGCGATCCGCCCGCCGAACACCTCGTGCATGGTGGCCAGCAGGGGCGCGCCTTCCAGCGTGCCGTAGCTGTCGGTCAGATGCTTCACCCGTGTTTCCGCGTCCATCATCGGCTGCCTTTCGCGGTGGCCCATAAAATCTACTTCATGAGTAGATAATCAGTTTGCGTTTGCACATTATCACCGGCGGAAAACCCGTGCAACGTAAATACATTCTCTACTTGTTTAATAGGCTTGTGCTGCGCTGCAGGTGCTTGTGTGAAATATGTTGATTGTCGTGCGGCGGCTGGGCTAAATACCGCCATGCACAGCATCACCCTTATAGGCGTCGCGATCCGCTGCTCCGTTCCGTCGAATCCGGCGGGGCTGCGATGATTCCGCTGGCGCTCGACCCGGCGCGGGTGGTGATCGCGCTGGCCGGAAACGGCCCGCTCGCGGTGCGTCGTCTGACCCAGCTGCGCGAGGGCGGGGCGGACCCGCAGGTCTTTTCACCGGAACCGGATGGGGAATTTGCCGCACTGGCGGGCGACCGTCTGGTGCGGGCTCTGCCCGTTGCCGCCGATTTGGACAAGGTCGGCGTGCTGTATGTCATGGGACTGGGGACGGAGACCGAGACGGCGCTGGCGGAACTGGCGCGACAGCGCCGGGTGCTGGTGAATGTCGAGGACGTCATCCCCTTGTGTGATTTCCACTCGCCCTCCGTGGTGCGGCGTGGCGATCTGGTGATGACCATCTCCACCGGCGGCCGCAGCCCGACTCTCGCCAGCCTGCTGCGCCAGCGGCTGGAGGCGCTGTTCCCGGAGGAGTGGGCGGAGCGTCTGCGTATCATCGCCGATTTCCGCAACCGCCGCCGGGCGGAGGGGGCGTCGATGCCCGAGGTCGCCCGCGAGACTCGCGCGCTGATCGACCGGGAGGGTTGGCTGCCATGACCGGTACGCCGGCCGCCCCGCCGAATTCACTGCCGGACCATCGTCGGTTCGGGTAAGACACCACCGCTTTAGAGAACGACCAGCCAGGAGAGCCAGATGTCGGCCAAGGATCGATCGAAGGAAGGGTCGATGAAAGCCATCACCGCCAACCGCCTGCGCGACGGGGAAGTCGTGTTCCTGGGCGAGGGCGGCCGGTGGGTCGAATCCTTCGCCGAGGCCGCGCTGTTCCCGCGCGCCGAGGCCGACGCCGTGCTGGCCCCCGCCAAGGAGAAGGCGGAGCGCGAGCAGTTCGCCGTCGACATCTACACCTTCGAGGTGGAGCAGCAGGACGGCGTTCCGGTCCCGGCGACGATGCGCGAGCGCATCCGCATCGCCGGCCCGACCGTCCGCCTGGATCTCGGCAAGCAATCTCTCGGCAAGCAGGCCGCCTGAGTTAACGCCAGATTTAATAAACGCTGGCCGTTCCGGCGGCCCTGAGGGCTTATCGACATGAACCACATCGCGCCCGGCGCCCGTGCCGGCATCTATCATTACGACGAAATCGACCGGCAGTTCGTCGCCGAGCGCGTCGAGCAGTTCCGCAAACAGGTCGACCGCCGCTTGTCGGGCGAGCTGTCGGAAGAGGAGTTCAAGCCGATCCGGCTGATGAACGGCCTCTATCTCCAGCTTCACGCCTACATGCTGCGCATCGCCGTGCCCTATGGCGTGATGTCGGCCACCCAGCTGCGCAAGCTGTCGGCCATCGGGCGCAAGTACGACCGCGGCTACGGCCATTTCACCACCCGCCAGAACCTGCAATACAACTGGATCAGGCTGGAGGACACCCCGGCGATCCTGAACGAACTGGCCGACGTGGACATGCACGCGCTGCAGACCAGCGGCAACTGCGTGCGCAACGTCACCACCGACCCCTTCGTCGGCGCTGCGCGCGACGAGGTGGTGGACGGCCGCGTCTATGCCGAGATCCTGCGGCAGTGGACGACGATGCACCCGGAGTTCACCTATCTGCCGCGCAAGTTCAAGATCGCCATCTCCGGCGCCGAGAGCGACCGCGCGGCGGTGCGCATCCACGACGTCGGTCTGGTGGCGCGCCGCAACGACAAGGGGGAGGCCGGCTTCTCCTTCTATGTCGGCGGCGGTCTCGGCCGCTCGCCCTTCGTTGGCAAGCTGGTGCGCGAGTGGGTGGCCCAGGAGGATTTCGTCGCCTACCTGGAAGCGATCCTGCGCGTCTACAACCAGTATGGCCGCCGCGACAACATCTATAAGGCCCGTATCAAGATCCTTGTCCACGAGCTGGGGCTGGAGAAGTTCACCCAGGAGGTGGAGGAGGAGTTCGCCCGTCTGCGCGGCCCCAAATACCGCCTGGACCCGGAGATCGTCGAGTCGATCCGCAAGCATTTCGCCCCGCCGCCGTTCGAGGAACTGCCCGACCACTCCGAAGCGCTGGAGCGCGCCCGTGCGGCCGACCCGGCCTTCGCCAACTGGCTGGCGGTCAATGTCGCGGAGCACAAGGCGCCCGGCTATGCCATCGCCACCATCTCGCTGAAGCCGGCCGGTGGCATCCCCGGCGACGCCACCTGCGACCAGATGGACCTCGTCGCCGATCTGGCCGAGCGTCACAGCTTCGGCGAGCTGCGCGTCACCCATGTCCAGAACCTCGTCCTGGCGCATATGAAGAAGGACGAGCTGTACGATCTGTGGAAGCAGCTGGACGCCGCCGGTCTTGGCAGCGCCAATGCCGGGCTAATCGGCGACATCATCGCCTGCCCGGGGCTGGATTACTGCGCGCTGGCCAATGCTCGCTCGATCCCGCTGGCGCAGGCGATCTCGGCCCGCTTCGCCGATCCGGTACGCCAGCGCACCATCGGTGAACTCGGCATCAAGATCAGCGGCTGCATCAACGCCTGCGGCCATCACCATGTCGGCGCCATCGGCATCCTCGGCGTCGACAAGAAGGGCACCGAGTATTACCAGATCACCGTCGGCGGCGACCCGACGCTGACCACGGCCATCGGCGACATCCTCGGCCCGGCGGTGACGGAGACCGAAGCGGTGGACGCCATCGAGGCGATCGTCGACGTCTATCTCGCCAACCGGTCGGACGAGAGCGAGCGCTTCATCGACACGCTCAAGCGCGTCGGCCATGCCCCGTTCAAGGAGAGAATCTATGCCGCTGATTGAGAATGGGCGCATCGGCGAGGATGCCTGGAGCTTCATCCCCGACGGGGAGCCGGTGCCGAACGACCGCCCGGTGATCATCAGCTTCGAGCGCTGGCAGGCGGAGCGTGACAGCTTCGAGGGCCGCAACGCCCGGCTGGGCGTGCGTCTGAAGAGCGGCACGCTGGCGGGCGCCATTGCCGCCGACCTCGACCGCTTCTCCCTGGTGGCGGTGGAGTTCCCCAAGTTCCGCGACGGCCGCGGCTTCTCGACCGCGCGCGAGCTGCGGGAGCGCTACGGCTACACCGGTGAGATCCGCGCGGTCGGCCATGTCATCCCCGACCAGTATCTCTATCTGGTCCGCACCGGCTTCACCTCGGTCGAGGCGCCGGAAGGCACCAACCCGGACAGCTGGGCCAACGCCCTGACCGAGGTCACCGTCGCCTTCCAGCCAAGCCTGGACGACACCGCGCCGCTGTCTCTGCTGCGCCGCAAGCTGAAGGTGGGGTAGGGCGGTCCGGCATAGGGCCGGCATAGGGATGCCTGCAAGGCGCCGTCTCCCGGGACGGCGCCTTTTTCATGTCCGACCGACGGCGAACGGATTTCCGCAATGCGTGAGGTCTGGTGAGGCTTGTCGCGTTTGCGTTGCTCTGATTGTGCCGATACCCTCCAACCCGTGCATGGCTCGATCGTCCGCGCCGGACCCGCAAGCGGCCGGCCGACGGCGAACGGAGCCGGGAACAGGGAAGACAGAGGGGCTTCATGGATATCGCGTTCTGGAACATTCAGCGCGCCTCGTCCTGGGGTACGTCGGACGCCGCCGCCCGCTATGGCCTGATGGCCGCCTGGGTCGACGAGATGGCGAAGCGCTTCGACCTCATCGTTCTGGCGGAGGTGACGCAGAACGGTCCGGCGCTGGTGAAGGAGATGAAATCGACCAACATGTGGTGCCAGTTCGTGCCGGTGGCCAACAAGAAGGGAGGCGTCAGCCCCTGTTCCTTCATGGTCCTGTCCAAGGGCGTGAAGGTGGAGGCCATGGCGGTCGGCGACGGCAAGCGCCCGCTGATCTTCATCGATACCGGCGACATCCTGGTCGGCGCCTGCCACACCATCGCCACGCAGGGAGAGCCGTCCAAGGAGGAGATCCTGGACATGCTGGCCCATCTCGGCGGCACCGCGTCCACCCACAAGCGCAGGGGCGCGATCCTGCTGGGCGACATGAACTATGCCGTCGACAAGTGGAGTGTGTTCGATTCGGCCTACACCAAAGGCTGGACCCTCCGCGTGCCCTGCAAGGCCTCGAACGCGGCGCAGGCGCTGTCGAAAACCCATCGGCTGGGGCGTGTGATCGATTATGCCTGGCTCGCCGGCATCGACGGCTATGCCCGCGCGGCATCGGCGACCCATGACTGGGCGGACTGGGACGTCATCGACCACACGCCGATCGGATTCCGCGTCGCCTGATCCAGGACGGGGAGCCTGAAACGTCGCCCCCGAAACGTCGAAGGCCCCGGATGGGCGTCCGGGGCCTTCGACGTGGATCTCCGTGTCGGATAGCGCTCACCAGTGGCGCAGCGGGCCGACGTCGACATGGACGAAGTTGCTGTCGGGGTAATAGCCGACACCGCCGCCGCGCAGGCTCAGCGCCGCCCGCTGCAGATGCCGGGTGGCCATGTTCGGCACCCGCAGGTCGATGGCCATGCCGCGCATGTGGAAGCTGTTCTGGGCGACGCCGCTGTGGTCGGCCTCGCGCAGCATCGCGTTGGTCTCCGGCGAGCGGTAGCCGGAGACGATCTCGATTGGGCCGCGGCGGCCGAGCTTGCGGCTCAGCGCATGGACCAGATCCAGCAGCTTCGGGTCGATGGCGTGCACCGAGTTGTTGCGGTGGTCGCGCAGCAGATGGTTGACCGCGCGCATCGCGTCGCGCACGTAGCGGCCCCTCGACCAGTATTCGGCGTTGAGCTTCTCGCCGGTGTGCAGGTTCACCAGGGACAGCACCCGCGGCGGGGCGCGCAGGGCGGCGGCCTCCGCCTCTTCGCTGCTGAACAGGGTTCCCCCGGCTGATGCCGCCGCCGCCAGCCCCAGGCCGGCGCGCAGAAGATGGCGGCGATCGAGATGGCAGCGATCAGGATGATGGCGTTCGGTGGCGTGGCTCTCGCCAGCGCTCGGGCGTGCGGTCATGATCGACCGGGCGTCCGCATCCTTCATCATTCTTCCTTCATATCCCGTTTTTCCGCTCCGGCACCCGGGATCCGTCCTCTGGAGCCCATCGTTCCGGTTACGGCCAAAGTCACACCCTGGCTAAGGTCAAGGCGCGCTGCGGTGCGTTATTCCGAAAGGTGGGACACTTTTAGGATGCCCGTGGCCTTTTCTGTCAAGAAACCATTGCTTAACCGATGCCGGTTTTTCGGTGACTCCAGGGTTTCCGCCGACTCGCCCGCCCGCCGTCCCAGCAGCCGAGTCGAAGCTGTTCGCGACTCGTTCGCAGGTGGTTCGATTACAGAACCGTAACGTGCGCGACTCGGGACCAATGCCGTATCATCACCGGCAGAAACAGGGAGGGGCCTATTGCCGCGCCTAGGCCAAGCGTCTGTTTTCCATATCCGTCCCGCCGGACCCTGACGCCGCATCGGCGAGGAGCCATAGCGGCGGGCGGCCGAAGCGCATCCCCCGAAAGGGAGTGCGCAAAAGGGGGATTCATTCAGCCTTCGGTAAGGAATGAATCGCATGATTGTCGCGATGTAACCATTTTCACGGCGACAACTTGTCCGTGCCAACCACCTCACCGACCGCCTCGACCGTGTCCTTCTTCCGGCCCGACCAACTGGCCGAGGTGCTGGATCGGCATGCCCGCTGGATCAAGGGCCAGCCGGGCGGTGCCCGTGCCAACCTCGCCATGGCCGACCTGGAGGGTGCGGACCTGTCGCAGCGTGACCTGCGCGGCGCACGTCTGGTCGGTGCGCGGTTGGCGCGCGGGCGGCTGAACGGCACCAATCTGGCCGGCGCAGACCTGTTCGGCGTCGATCTGCGCGATGCGGACATCAGCCGCGCCAACCTGATGCAGACCGATCTGCGCGGCGCGCGGCTGCGCGCGGCCGACTTCTCCAATGCCAACCTGAAGGGCGCCGACCTGCGCGCCGGCACGCTGGAACCGGGCGGCACCGCGCGGCGCGGCGCCGGCCCCGATGCGCAGGACGCCGAAAGCGCCCGCCAGATCCACAAGGCGGCCCTGGCCCGCCTGCAGAACGGCCTGACAGCGGAAGGCGGCATTCCCACCGACCTGACCGGCGCGGTGCTGCGCGGCGCCAATCTGGCGGACGCCGACCTCAGCGGCGCGGTGCTGCAGAACGCCGACCTGTCGGGGGCGGTGCTGAACGGGGCGGACCTGACGGGGGCGCGGCTGAACGGCGCCAACCTGTCGGGCGCGGCGCTGGACGGCACCCGCTTCGACAAGGCCGACATGGTCGGCACGCGGATGGCCGACTGCGACCTGTCCTCCACCCGGATCGCCACCGCGCAGATGACCCGCCCCATCGACAGCATGGGGTCGGAGATCCAGCGCGCCATCTTCGACCATGAACGCTGGATCGACAGCTTCGGCCAGCGCGGCCAGAGGGCCGACCTCGACGGCACCGACCTCAGCCGCGCCGACCTGCGCAACGTCAATCTCAGCGCCGCAAGCCTGCGCGGGGCGAACCTGTCGGCGGCGGCGCTGACCGGCGCCCGGCTGATGATGACCGACCTGTCCGGCGCCAATCTGGAGGGCGCCAACCTGATGGGCGCCGACCTGTCGGGCGCCAACCTCAGCTATGCCGTGCTGACCGGCGCCGACCTGACGCGGGTTCGGCTGGGTCCGGCGGCGATCAAGGATCCCTCGGGCCGCCCCACCGGCCGCTCCTGGGCCGCCAACCTGATGGGGGCCGACCTGCGCGGCGCCCTGATGGTCGGCACCTGTCTGGTGCAGGCCAACCTGTCCGACGCGAACCTCGACAGCGCCGACATGGACGGCGCCGACCTTGCCGGCGCCAAGCTGCAGCGCGCGATGCTTCCCGGACGCCCGCCCCGCCGGGGTTGAGGCACTCCCTCAACGGCAGCCTGTCCCTACGGCAGCCTGATCGTCACCGCGGTGCCGACGCCGGGGCTGCTGTCCAGGGTCAGGCTGCCGCCATGGGCCTCGATGAATCGGCGGGCCAGCGGCAGGCCCAGCCCGGTTCCGGCCTCCGCCTTGGTCAGGTAATTGTGGACCTGACGGAACGGCTCCATCGCGATCAGCAGCTCGTCCGCGGTCATGCCGACGCCGGTGTCGGCGATCACGATGACCGCGCCCGTGCCGTCGGAGCCGGGGGCCGCCTCCACCCGCACGGCGCCGCCCGGCGGGGTGAACTTGATGGCATTGGACAGGACGTTCAGCACCGCCTGACGCATGCGCACGCCATCCACCGTGACCCGCAGGTTCTTCGCGATGGCGCCGCCGGTCAGGGTCACGCCCTTGCGCAGGGCCAGCGCCTCCACCAGCCCCAGGCAGTCGTCCAGCAGCTCGTCCAGCGCGACGTTGGCCGGGAACAGCTCCAGCCGGCCGGCTTCGATCTTGGCCATGTCCAGCAATTCGTTGACGAGGTCCAGCAGGTGGCGGCCGGACTGGTGGATCGCGGACAGATACTCGACATGTTTGGGCGGGGCGGCGCCGAAGATGCCGGTCATCAGCGCCTCGGCGAAGCCGATGATGGCGTTCAGCGGCGTTCTCAGCTCGTGGCTCATGTTGGCCAGGAAGTCGCTCTTGGCCCGGTTGGCCGCCTCGGCATGCTCCTTTTCCGATTCCAGCCGGCGGCGCTGTTCGATCAGCACCGCCTCGCGGGCGCGGCGCACCTCCTCCTCGGCGCTGCGGCGGCGGCGAAAGGCGCGCGTCACCAGCAGGGCCAGCATCAGCGTCGCCGCGCAGGCCAGGGCGCCGCCGCCGACCACCGTCATCCGGGTGGCGTTCAGCTCCCGCTGCACGATATCCGAGGGCACGCCCAGCACCACCGACCAGCCGGTTTCCGGGGAGCGGTGGATGACGGCATGGACCTCCACCCCATCCTTGGTCCTGCCGAGGAACATGCGGTTGCTGCCGGTCCGGATTCGCGCCTCCAGCGCCGCATAGGTCTTCTGGCCCAGATAGGCGGCGGCGTTGTGGGAGCGGGCGGCGATCAGCATGGTCGGGTCGATGACCGTGACCGTCCATTCCGGCGGGGTGTCGCGGGTTCGCAATGCGCCGCTCAGCCCCTCCAGCCCGACGGCCAGCGACAGGATATACCGCACCCGGTCGGTTTGGCGCACGGGGTCGAACTGCATGATCGGCGCGCGCAGGATCAGCGACGGACGGCCCGGCGGCCCACCCGGCGGCAGCACGCCGCCGATCACCGCGCGGCGGCTTTCGATGACGTGTCGGGTGACCTCGTCCAGCCGCGGCGGCGGTAGCGGCTGGACCCCCAGCGGGTAATGGGTGTGGAAGACGAAGCGCCCGGTGTCGGCGTCGATCAGCCCCATCGCCAGCCAGCCCGGTTGGCTGTGGGTGGCGGTGGTCGTCTCCTGGTACAAGGTCCTCAGATCGTCGACATTGGGCTGAAGCAGCGATGCCAGCAGTTCCAGCGGCCGCAGCTGGCTGGCCAGTTCGCGGTCGGCCGACAGCGACAGCGACTGCGCCACCGATTGCAGCGCGTCCTCCGTCTCCGCCCGTTCGCGCATGTCCAGCTGCCAGACCAGAACGGCGCCGAACAGCAGCAGGGGCGCGACCACGGCCAGACCGATGGCGAGCAGGGAACTGGGTAACCGAAAACGCAACCGCCGATGCTCCAAACCACTGCGTAAAACCACCGGAGTGGCAGGGCAGAGTAGTACGGGATCCGCACCGACTCCAGTGACGTCCGCGTCTTCGCGGGTTTCCCCCAATCGGGCCCAGCTGTTCGGGAGGCGCCGTTCAGGACGCGCCGGTCAGCAGCCGGGTCAGTTCGACCGCCGTCTTCACCCGCATCTTCTCGAACACATGGCTGCGGTGGACCTCCACCGTCCGCATGCTGATGCCCAGTTCGTCGGCGATGACCTTGTTCAGCCGCCCGGCGACGACCAGCTCCATCACCTGCCGCTCGCGCTGGGTCAGGGTGGCCAGCCGGGCCGTCAGCCCCGCCTGTCCCGCCTCGCGCTCGCGCTGTTCGGCATCGAAGGCCAGCGCGTCGATCACCCGGTCGACCAGCTCGTTGTCGTTGAAGGGCTTCTCCACGAAATCGCGGGCTCCCTTCTTCAGGGCGCCGACGGCGATCGGCACGTCGCCGTGGCCGGTCAGGAAGATCACCGGCATGCGGCAGCCCTTGGCGAGCAGCCGGTCGAACAGCTCCAGCCCGCTCATCCCCTCCATGCGGATGTCCAGCAGCAGGCAGCCGGCGGTGTCCGGACGCCATGCCTCCAGAAAGGCTTCGGCGGACGGCCAGCCGGCCACCGGGACGTTGCGCGACTGGAACAGCCAGCCGAGCGCGTCGCGGATGGCCTCGTCGTCGTCGACGATGTGGAGCGTGGTCATTCGGCGGCCTCGGTGGTGTTGTCTTGAGAGGTGTTGTCTGGGGCGGTGCGGTCGGGAAGACGGTCCGCAGCCTGGGCGTGAACGGGCAGGGTGAACAGGAAGCGCGTTCCCGCGGGGACCGCCTCCGGGCCGTCCCCGTCCGCCATCGCCTCGAACCACAACCGGCCGCGGTGGTGCTCGACGATGGAGCGGCAGATGTTCAGGCCCATGCCCATACCTTCGCGCTTGGTGGTGAAGAAAGGGGAAAAGAGCCGGTCGGCGACATCCGGCGCGATGCCGCAGCCATGATCGCGGATCTCCGTCAGCATCACGCGGCCTTCGCCGTCGCCGGCCTGTCCGCCGTCATCGCCGCCGGCCAGACTGACGGTGACGGTCAGCCGGCGGTCGGCGCGCGGGGTGCGAGCCATCGCCTCGATCCCGTTGCGCATCAGGTTCAGCACCACCTGCTGCAGCAGGATGCGGTCGCCGGTGACCGGCGGCAGGTCGGCCGGGGCGTCCAGCTCCACCCGCACGCCCAGCCTTGCGGCGTCGCTGCCGGCCAGCCCGACGCAATCCTCCAGCACGCGGGACAGCGAGCAGGGGGCGACCTTCGGATCGCGCTTGCGCACGAAATCGTGGATGCGGCGCACCACCAGCCCGGCGCGCTTGGCCTGGGCCGCCAGCTTTTCCAGCGCCGCCGCCACCTCTTGATTGTCGCAGCGGTCGGAGCGCAGGCGGTTGAGGCAGCCGGTGCAATAGCTGGCGATGGCCGACAGCGGCTGGTTCAGCTCATGCGCCAGGGTGGAGGCCATCTCGCCCATGGTGATCAGGCGCGAGGTCTGCTGCAGCCGCTCCTGCTGCTGGCGGGCCAGCTCCTCGGCGCGCTTGCGCTCGGTGATGTCGAGGACGGAGCCCATCCAGCCGGTCTGGCGCCCGTTGGCGTCGATCAGCGGCGCCTCGTAGATCAGGGCGTCGAAGCGTTCGCCGTTGGGGCGCTGGAACCGCATCTCCAGCCCGCTCTCCGGCGCGCGGCCGGCCAGCACGTCCTGGAAGGCGGCCTCGGCCTGGTCGATCTCCTCCGGCAGCCAGTAGGGCGCCGGCGGGCCGCGTCCGATCAGATCCTCGGCCTCCAGCCCGACCATCTTGCAGAAGGCTGGATTGACGTAGGTGATGCGCCCTTCCAGATCGCGGGCGCGCATGCCCACGGTCAGGCTGTCCTCCATCGCCTTGCGGAAGGCGTGCTCCTCGCGCAGCGCCTCCTCGGCGCGCAGCCGGCCGGCGATGTGGCGGCGCAGCGACCACAGGCTCCACAGCGCCGATCCGGTCAGCGCGAAAATCGCCGCCACCAGAACCGTGCGCATGACGTTCGAATCGCTGGGATAGGCGGTGGCGACCAGCGCCAGCCCGTGGCCGGGCGGGTCGAAGGGGATGACGTGGCTGCGCGCCGGGTCCGGCGCCGGCCCCGCCATCGACCCCGGCACCGACATCCGCGACTTCGACCCCAGGACCGCCCCCCTCGCGTCGATCACCTCCAGCTGGTAGCGCTGGGCGAACCACCAGGGGACATGGTGGGTCAGCATCGCCTCGAACGAGAAGACGCCGACGAGCGCGCCGGCGAACTTGCCGTCGCGGAACAGCGGGAAGGCGGCGTCGAAGCCATGGTTGCCGGCATCGACCCGATAGGGCGCGCTGTGGGCGCGCAGGCCGGAGGAGCGGGCGATGCGCACGGCGTCGGTCCGGCTCAGCCCGCCGAGCCGGCTGTCGTCCCCATCCGCATTTTCCTTGGCCGCATTTTCCCCGGCCGCCGCGCCGTTCCCCGGCAGCGGCGGCTCGGCCAGTTGGGTGCGACCCTGGGCGTCCAGCCACAGCACCCGTTCGATCGCCGGGTTGGTGTTCACCACCAGCCGGGCCATTGCGGCGAACTGCCGCATGTCCACCTCGGTGCGCCCCAGCGTCTCCGCCAGCCTTTCCAGCTTGTCCTCGTCGGAGGCGAGTTGGAAATGCAGGTTCTGCTCGACCCACAGCGCGTCCTTGATCAGCGCCAGCGCCTCCTCGTCGCGCTCGTTGCGCTGAAGCAGCCACAGGAAGGCGCCCAGCAGCACCACGACCAGGGCCATCGCCACCACCGGCATGGCGTGCCGCACCGCCCGCCCGAAATTGCTCAAGGAGGGGCGGGCAGGGGAGGCGCCGGTGCGGAGCGGGTGCGACATTGGAACGGACACGAAAGTGTGGCTGCGGGAGATGGCGGGACCGGACGAAAGTGGGATAGGCCGACTCTGCGGATATCCACAATAGCCGCAATTCGTCCGATCATGAACAATGCGCGACAAGTACGGGGCGGAACAATCCGCACTGTCGACAATCAACACCGGAAGGGGGACGCACCCATGAAACTCGTGAAGCTCCTGTGCGCGGCTGCGGTCGGCTGCATGATGGCGGCGCCGATGGCCATTTCGACGGCCTGGGCCCAGGACCAGATCGTCATCAAGTTCAGCCACGTCGTCGCGCCGGAGACGCCGAAGGGCAAGGGTGCCGAGAAGTTCAAGGAACTGGCCGAGAAGCTGACGGCCGGCAAGGTCAAGGTCGAGGTCTATCCGAACAGCCAGCTCTACAAGGACAAGGAAGAGCTTGAGGCGCTGCAGCTGGGTGCCGTGCAGATGCTGGCCCCGTCGCTGGCCAAGTTCGGCCCGCTGGGCGCCAAGGAATTCGAGGTCTTCGACCTGCCCTACATCTTCCCCAGCAAGGAAGTCCTGCAGCGCGTCACCAAGGGCGAGATCGGCAAGAAGCTGTTCCAGAAGCTGGAATCCAAGGGCATCATCGGGCTGGCCTATTGGGACAACGGCTTCAAGATCATGAGCGCCAACAAGCCGCTCATCAAGCCGGAGGACGTGAAGGGCCTGAAGATGCGCATCCAGTCGTCCAAGGTTCTGGACGCCCAGATGCGCGCGCTCGGCGCCTTGCCGCAGGTGATGGCCTTCTCCGAAGTGTACCAGGCGCTGCAGACCGGCGTCGTCGACGGCACCGAGAACCCGCCGTCGAACATGTACACCCAGAAGATGCACGAGGTGCAGAAGTACGCCACGCTGACCGACCACGGCTATCTCGGCTATGCGGTCATCGTGAACAAGAAGTTCTGGGAAGGCCTGCCCGCCGACCTCCGCGGCAAGCTGGAAGAGGCGATGAAGGAGGCGACCGACTACGCCAACGACATCGCCCAGAACGAGAACGACGTCGCGCTGGCCCAGATGAAGGCGTCGGGCAAGACCGAGTTCCACACCCAGACCAAGGAAGAGCGCGAGGCCTGGATCAAGGCTCTGAAGCCGGTCCACAAGGAAGCCGAATCCCGCGTCGGCAAGGACCTGATCGAAGCGATCTACAAGGAAGCCGCCGCGGCCGGGTTCAAGATGTGATTTGAGGCGTCAGCTGGTCCCCTCTCCCCCCTGGGGAGAGGGTCAGGGTGAGGGGGTAGCACAGGCGTGAGCCTGTGCCAGGGGATTGCCAAGGGGCAGCATGCCCCTTGGCGGCGCGCGGATCGCGCGCCGGCCCCCTCACCCTCCCCACCGCTTCGCGGCGGGTCCCCTCCCTCTCCCCGGGGGAGAGAGGGCCATTCACCGCTGACGGAAGTGTCGCTCCCTCGCTCCCCGACAGGGAGCAGGAAGACTTAACAAACACCAGACCATCTCCGTCGACCGGGAGATCCCCCCGACATGCTCATGAAACTGCTCGACCGCCTTGAGGAGACGCTGATCGCCTCGCTCATGGCGGTGGCGACGCTCGTCATCTTCGCGGCCGTCCTTCACCGTTATCTTTCCGGCGTGCCCTACATCCAGGACTACGTCATCCACTGGAATTTGGCCTGGGCCCAGGAGCTGTGCATCTACCTGTTCGTGTGGATGGCCAAGTTCGGCGCCGCCTATGGCGTGCGCACCGGCATCCATGTCGGCGTGGACGTGGTGATCAACCGGCTGCGGCCGGATATCCGCGGCCGCTTCGTCATCTTCGGCCTGCTGGCCGGCGCCCTGTTCACCGGCGTCGTCGGCACGCTGGGCGCCACCTTCGTCTACCACATGTCGGAGACGGAGCAGGTGTCGGCCGACCTGGAATGGCCGATGTGGATCATCTATCTGGCGATCCCGCTCGGCTCCTACCTGATGTGCTTCCGCTTCCTCCAGGTCGCCTGGACCTTCATCCGGACCGGCGAGCTGCCCCACCACGATCATGCCCAGGTCGAAGGCATCGACCCGGTCGAAGCCGCCAATGAAGGAGGCCCGGCATGAACGCCGCCATCATCTTCGGGCTGCTGCTGGCCCTCATGCTCACCGGCATGCCGATCTCCATCTCGCTCGGCCTGACGGTTCTGACCTTCCTGTTCACCATGACCGACGTGCCGATCGCGGCGGTGGCGCTGAAGCTGTTCACCGGCATCGAGAAGTTCGAGATCATGGCGATCCCGTTCTTCATCCTGGCCGGCAACTTCCTGACCCACGGCGGCGTCGCCCGGCGCATGATCAACTTCGCCACCTCGATGGTCGGGCATTGGCATGGCGGCCTCGGTCTGGCCGGCGTTCTCGCCTGCGCCCTGTTCGCGGCGGTGTCGGGCTCCAGCCCGGCGACGGTGGTGGCCATCGGCTCCATCATCCTGCCGGCGATGGTCAATCAGGGCTTCCCGAAGAATTTCGGCGCCGGCATCGTCACCACCTCGGGCGCTCTCGGCATCCTGATCCCGCCGTCGATCGTGATGGTGATGTACTGTGTCGCCACCACCGGCCACCCGCAGGCACCGTCCATCGGCCAGATGTTCCTGGCCGGCGTGGTGCCGGGCCTGATGCTGGCCGCCTTCCTCGGCTTCACCACCTGGTACCGCGCCCGCAAGTACGGCTATCCCCGCCTGCCCAAGGCGTCGGCCGGCCAGCGCTGGCGCTCCTTCCGTGAAAGCTTCTGGGGCCTGCTGCTGATCGTCGTCGTCATGGGCGGCATCTACACCGGCGTCTTCACCCCGACGGAAGCGGCGGCGATGGCCGCGGTCTATGCCTTCATCGTGGCGGTGTTCGTCTACCGCGACATGCCGCTCAGCCGGGTGCCGAAGGTGCTGCTGGACAGCGCCAGCATGTCGGCGATGCTGCTCTACATCATCACCAACGCGGTCCTCTTCTCCTTCGTCATGACGTCGGAGCAGATCCCGCAGACGATGGCCGCCTGGATCCAGAGCCAGCATCTGGGCGTCTGGGTCTTCCTGCTGGTGGTGAACATCGTGCTGCTGGCCGCCGGCAACTTCATGGAGCCGTCGTCCATCGTCCTCATCATGGCGCCGATCCTGTTCCCGGTGGCGATGTCGCTGGGCATCGACCCGGTCCATTTCGGCATCCTGATCATCGTGAACATGGAGGTCGGCATGTGCCACCCGCCGGTGGGCCTGAACCTCTACGTCGCGTCGGGCATCACCAAGATGGGCATCACCGAACTGACGGTGGCGGTGTGGCCGTGGCTGCTGACGATGCTGATCTTCCTCGGCCTCGTCACCTATGTGCCGGCGATCTCGCTGTGGTTCCCGCGCCTGATCGGGGCCATGTGAACCGATAAGGGTAGAACCACAAGTCGTCAGGGGATTTTCTCGTCGAAACGGCAGGGGCCGCGAAGTCCGGAATTGGGCTTCGCGGCCCTTCATTATTGTACCCATACATTGTTGTGCATTGAAGCGGACGCGCGGCCGGGCCTAAACTTGCGGTCTTCTCCCGCCGCCAGCCAGACCAGAGGTTAGCCTTGCCGGCCCAGTTCCTCCCCACCGCCTGTCCGCACGACTGCCCCAGCACCTGCGCGCTGGAGGTGGAGCGCCTCGCCCCCGACCGCATCGGCAAGGTGCGCGGCGCGGCGGAGAACAGCTACACCGCCGGCGTCATCTGCGCGAAAGTCAGCCGCTATGCCGAGCGGGTGCATTCCCCCGACCGGCTGAAGACGCCCCTGTTGCGCAGCGGCCCCAAGGGCTCCGGCCAGTGGAAGGAGATCGGCTGGGACGAGGCGCTCGACCGCATCGCCGATGCCTTCCTGACCGCCGAGCGCACCTACGGCCCCGAGGCCGTCTGGCCCTATTTCTACGCCGGCACCATGGGTCTGGTGCAGCGCGGCGCCATCCAGCGCCTGCGCCATGCCAAGGGCTATTCGCGCCAGACCAGCACGGTGTGCGACACGCCGGCCAACATGGGCTGGCTCGCCGGCTATGGCGACATCCGCGGCGCCGACCCACGCGAAATGGCGGAGAGCGACCTGATCGTCAACTGGGGCGGCAACCCGGTGGCGACCCAGGTCAACGTCATGACCCATGTCAGCCGCGCCCGGAAGGGCCGCGGCGCCAAGCTGGTCACCATCGACCCCTACCGCACCGGCACGGCCGAGGTCTCCGACCTGCACCTGATGCTGCGGCCGGGCACCGACGGGGCGCTGGCCTGTGCGGTGATGCATGTGCTGTTCCGCGACGGCTACGCCGACCGCGCCTATCTGGCCCGCCTCGCCGCCGGCACCGATCGGCTGGAGGCGCATCTCGCCACCCGCACTCCCGAATGGGCGGCGTCCATCACCGGCCTGACGGTGGCGGAGATCGAGGAGTTCGCCCGCCTCTACGGCACCACCAAGCGGTCCTACCTGCGCATCGGCTACGGCCTGTCGCGCGCCCACAACGGCGCCGCCCAGGTCCATGCCGTGTCCTGCCTGCCGGTCGTCACCGGTTCCTGGCAGCACAAGGGCGGCGGCGCGCTCTACTGCTCGTCCGGCATCTACAAGCTCGACAAGACGCTGTCGGAGGGGTTGGACCGCCTCGACACCGGCGTCCGCAGCTTCGACCAGTCGCGCATCGGCGCCGTCCTGACCGGCGACCCGCGTGACCTGACCAGCGGCCCGCCGGTGACGGCGATGCTGATCCAGAACACCAACCCGGCGACGATCTGCCCGGACTCGACCCGCGTCCGCCAGGGCTTCCTGCGCGAGGATCTGTTTGTCGCGGTGCATGAGCAGTTCATGACCGACACGGCCAAGCTGGCCGATCTGGTGATCCCCGCCACCACCTTCCTGGAGCATGACGACATCTACCGCGGCGGCGGCCAGATGCACATCCTGATCGGCCGCAAGGTGATCGAGCCGCAATTCGAGGCGCGCGAGAACCACTGGGTGATCTCCGAGATCGCCCGCCGCGTCGGTGCCGAACATCCCGGCTTCGGCATGACCGCGCTGGAGATCATCGACGCCATGCTGAAGGCGTCCGACCTCGGCGATGCGGCGACGCTGACCGAGAACCGCTGGATCGACGCCCAGCCCGATTTCGAGACCTCGCATTTCCTCAACGGCTTCGCCCATCCCGACGACAAGTTCCGCTTCGCGCCCGATTGGGCGGCGCTCGGCCCCTATGGCGGCATGCCGGAACTGCCCGACCACATGCCCCCCGGCCGCGACGCCGACGCCGAGCACCCGTTCCGTCTGGTCACCGCCCCGGCCCGCCAGTTCCTCAACACCTCCTTCACCGAGACGCTGACCGCCCAGCGCCGCGAAGGCCGTCCCACCGCGCTGATCCACCCGGACGACGCGGCCGGGCTGGGGCTGGCCGACGGCGACGCGGTGCGGTTGGGCAACCCGCAGGGCAGCGTGCTGGTCCATGCCAAGTCCTTCGCCGGCGTGCCGCGCGGCGTCGTGATCGTCGAAGGCATCTGGCCCAACAGCGCCTTCGTCGAGGGCATCGGCATCAACAGCCTGACCTCGCCGGAGCCGGTCCCGCCGGCGGGTGGCGCGGCGTTCCATGACACGGCGGTGTGGATGCGGGCGGCGTAGGTGGCGCGGGTGCGGGTGCTTTAGACCCCCACCCCAACCCTCCCCCGCTGGGCGGGGGAGGGGGCAAGTGCTTGTGATCGGTAAGGCAGCGGCAGTCCCTCCCCCGCACAGCTCTCGCACAAAGCTTTGCTTTGTGCTGACGCGGCAGGCGGACCGCAGGTCCGCTGAGAGCGGGGGAGGTTAGGTGGGGGCAATCGAAGCCGACGACATCCCACCCCTGCCCACACCCACCCGTGCGCCGCACGCCTATGTCTGCTATGGCTGTGGACCCATCCCAGCGACCGTGCAGCACCGCCATGACCGAAGCCGCCGCCTTCCTCAACGTCGCCAACTCCCTGTCCGGCAAGCGCTGGCAGGCGCGGCCCTGCGACGAGCGGCAGGCGCAGGCGCTCACCCAGGGCCGTGGCTTGCCGGAGATCGTCGGCCGGGTGCTTGCCGCCCGCGGCGTCACCGACGACACCTGCGACACCTTCCTCAACCCGACGCTGAAGGCGCTGCTGC
Organism: Azospirillum sp. TSH20; assembly: GCF_003115935.1. Lineage (NCBI taxonomy): Bacteria > Pseudomonadati > Pseudomonadota > Alphaproteobacteria > Rhodospirillales > Azospirillaceae > Azospirillum > Azospirillum sp. TSH20. The sequence continues at coordinate 21,682 of NZ_LGQU01000109.1, read as the reverse complement.
CCGACCCCTCGCGTTTCCGCGACATGGATCCGGCGGCCGAGCGCATCGCCCGCGCCATCCGCGACGGCGAGTCGGTGGCGGTCTTCGGCGACTACGATGTCGACGGCGCCACCTCCGCCGCGCTGCTGCGCCGTTTCTTCCGCTCGCTCGGCGCCGACATCCGCGTCTATGTCCCCGACCGCATCACCGAAGGATACGGCCCGAATGCCGCGGCGCTGCTGCGGCTGAAAGGGGAGGGGGTGCGGCTGGTGGTGACCGTGGATTGCGGCATCTCCGCCTTCGCCGCCCTGGAAGCGGCGGCCGAGGCCGGGCTGGAGGTCGTCGTCCTCGACCACCACGCCGCCGAACCGCGCCTGCCCCCCGCTGTCGCCCTGGTCAACCCCAACCGGCTGGACGAGGACGGCGCCTATCGCACGCTCTGCGCCGCCGGCGTCACCTTCATCACCATCGTCGCCGTCAACCGTGCGCTGCGCCAGTCCGGCTTCTACCGCGACCGGGCCGAGCCCAACCTGATGGAATGGCTCGACCTCGTCGCTCTCGGCACGGTGTGTGACGTGGTTCCGCTGACCGGCCTCAACCGTGCGCTGGTGGCGCAGGGGCTGAAGGTGATGGCCCGCCGCGCCAACCCCGGCCTCGCCGCGCTGTCCGACGTGGCCGGCGTGAAGGAGAAGCCCGACGCTTACCATGCCGGCTATCTCCTCGGCCCCCGCGTGAATGCGGGCGGCCGGGTGGGCGCATCCGACCTCGGGGCCCGCCTGCTCTCCACCGACGACCCCATCGAGGCGATGGAACTCGCCCAGCGTCTGGAAGGCCACAACGCCGAACGCCGCACCATCGAGCAGGCGGTGCTGGACGAAGCGCTGGAGCGCGTCGCCGCCGAGGCCGGACGCGAGACCGATCTGGTCTTCGTCACCGGCGTCGGCTGGCATCCCGGCGTCATCGGCATCGTCGCCGCCCGCCTCAAGGAGCGCTACAGCCGCCCCGCCTGTGTCGTCGCCCTGGAGGAAACCGCCGACGGCACCGTCATCGGCAAAGCGTCCGGCCGCTCGGTTCGCGGCGTCGATCTGGGCTCCGCGGTGATCGCAGCCCGGCAGGAGGGGCTGCTGCTGGCCGGCGGCGGCCACCGCATGGCGGCCGGCTTCACCGTGGCAGGCGACAAGATCGACGCTCTGCGCGACTTCCTGCACAGCCGCATCTCCGAACAGGTGGCATCCGCCCCGCTGGTGCCGACGCTGGAACTGGACGGCGCCCTCTCGGTCGGCGGCGCCAGCGTCGGCTTGGTGACCATGCTCGACAAGCTCGGCCCCTACGGCACCGGCAACTCCGAACCGCGGTTCGCCATCGCCGATGCCCGCGTCGTGCGCGCCGACGTGGTGGGCGCCAACCATGTCCGCTGCATCCTGCAGGGCAATGACGGCGCCCGGCTGAAGGCCATCGCCTTCCGTGCGCTCGACAGCGATATGGGGCAGGCGCTGCTGACCGGCCGAGGCACGCCCTTCCACCTCGCCGGCGTGCTGCGCATCGACCGCTGGAATGGATCGGAGGGCGTGCAGTTGTTGATCGACGATGCCGCCCCGGCGCGCTCCGCCTGAGCGCTCGCAGGACGCCGGGCGGGCAGGGCGCAAAAAAGTATCGGAGAATGCGAAAAAGCGCTTGCGCTCATCGCCTCCGATCTTTAGAAAGCGCGTCACCGCGAACGACGTCCCCGTCGTCTAGAGGCCTAGGACACCGCCCTTTCACGGCGGCGACACGGGTTCGACTCCCGTCGGGGACGCCACCTTCTCCAAGGTGCGCGACAAGCTTAGAAGGCCCGGCTGCATAGCCGGGCCTTTTGCGTTTGGCGATTTTTGTGCCGGGCGGTTGCCCGCCGATCCGGTCTCGCCCATCCTGATTTTTCCGGCCGCAGCAGAGCTGACCGCTATGACCGCCCCGAACCTCGTTACCCCCGCCATCCCCCTCAGCGTCGCTCCGATGATGGACTGGACCGACCGGCATTGCCGGTACTTCCACCGTCTGCTGTCGCGCTCGACCCTGCTCTATACCGAGATGGTGACCACCGGCGCCGTGCTGCATGGCGACCGCGAGCGGCTGCTGGGCTTCGACGCGGCGGAGCATCCGGTGGCGCTCCAGCTCGGCGGGTCGGATCCGGCCGATCTCGCCGCCTGCGCCCGCATCGCGGAGGAGTGGGGCTATGACGAGGTGAACCTCAACGTCGGCTGCCCCAGCGACCGGGTGCAGTCCGGCCGCTTCGGCGCCTGCCTGATGGCGGAGCCCGATCTGGTGGCCCGGCTGGTCGGCGCCATGCGCGACGCCGTGTCGATCCCCGTCACCGTCAAGTCGCGCATCGCCATCGACGAGATGGAGGAGTGGCCGACGCTGGACCATTTCATCCGCACCGTCTCCGCCGCCGGCTGCACCCACTTCATCGTCCATGCCCGCAAGGCGTGGCTGAAGGGCCTCAGCCCCAAGGAGAACCGGGACATACCGCCGCTGCGCTACGATCTCGTCCACCGACTGAAGGCGGAAAACCCGCATCTGACCATCGCCATCAACGGCGGCATCAAGACGCTGGACGAGGCCGAGGAACATCTGGGCAAGGTCGACAGCGTGATGATCGGCCGCGCCGCCTACGAGACCCCCTATCTGCTGGCCGACGCCGACCGCCGCCTGATGAGCGGGGAGGCCGGTCCCGACCGCCATGCGGTGATTGACGCCATGCTGCCCTACATCGAGGCGCGCATGGCGCGGGGAACGCCGCTGTCCAGCATCACCCGCCACATGCTGGGCCTGTTCCAGGGTCTGCCCGGCGCCCGAGCCTACCGCCGCCACATCGCCGAAAACGCCCACCGCCCCGGTGCCGGCCCGGAAGTGCTTGAACGCGCCGCCTCTCTGGTGCGCCGACGGGCGGACGACGAGGCAGTGGTGGAGGCCGCGTGAAAGGCTCCGGCCCGGATGGAACACTGAACACCCCCCGGAAAACTGTTTCACTGCGTTTCAAACGTTCCATCCTCGGCCACCGGGCGGCCCCCACCGGCGGGAATATGCGCCGTGCGTCCCGCACCGCTTGCGTGCGGGCGGCGTCCTCGCTAACTATGCCCACTTCATCGGACGGAGTGTAAGCGGTGCGGTACGTCAGCACGCGGGGCGCGGCCCCGGTCTTGGGTTTCGAGGACGTCCTTCTTGCCGGGCTGGCGCGCGACGGCGGCCTCTATGTGCCGGAGACCTGGCCGCAGTTCACGGCCGACGACATCCGCGCTATGCGCGGGCTGCCCTATAGCGAGATCGCCGTCCGCGTGATGCTGCCCTTCCTGGGCGGCGCCATCGCGGAGGACGAGTTCCGCGCCATCGTCCGTGACGCCTATGCCAGCTTCGACCATGCCGCGGTGACCCCGCTGGTGCAGGTCGACCCGACCACCTGGGTGCTGGAGCTGTTCCACGGCCCGACGCTCGCCTTCAAGGATGTGGCGCTGCAGCTGCTCGGCCGCCTGTTCGACCATGTGCTGGCCAAGCGCGGGCAGCGGGTGACCATCGTCGGCGCCACCTCCGGTGACACCGGCTCGGCGGCCATCGAAGCCTGCCGCGACCGCCAGAACGTCGACATCTTCATCCTGCACCCCAAGGGCCGCACGTCGGAGGTGCAGCGCCGGCAGATGACCAGCGTGCTGTCGTCCAACGTCCACAACATCGCGCTGGACGGCACCTTCGACGATTGCCAGGACCTCGTGAAGGCGATGTTCAACGACGGCGCCTTCCGCGACCGGATGGGGCTGTCGGCGGTGAACTCGATCAACTGGGCGCGCATCATGGCCCAGATCGTCTATTACTTCACCGCCGCCGTGGCGCTGGGCGCCCCCGACCGCAAGCTGGCCTTCACCGTGCCGACCGGCAATTTCGGCAACGTCTATGCCGCCTATGGCGCCCGCGCCATGGGGCTGCCGGTGGAGACGCTGGTGGTGGGGTCCAACAGCAACGACATCCTGGCGCGCTTTTTCGCCAGTGGGAACATGGTCGCGGCGCCCGTCGTGCCTACCTTGTCTCCCAGCATGGACATCCAGATCTCTTCCAACTTCGAACGGCTGCTTTTCGACCTGCTCGACCGCGACGGCACCGCGGTGACGGAGGCGCTGAACCGCTTCCGCACCGAGGGCAAGTTCGCGGTGACCGACGCGCAGCTCGCCCGCGCGCTGGCCATCTTCTCCGGCCACCGGGTGGACGAGGCCGCCACCATGGCGACCATCGCCGATGTCTGGAAGGGCAGCCTCTATCTGCTCGACCCGCACACCGCGGTCGGCATCGGGGCGGCCAAGGCCGCGGTCGCGGCCGGCCGGGTCGAACCGTCCGTTCCCATGGTGGTTCTCGCCACCGCCCATCCCGCCAAGTTCCCCGACGCGGTGGAAAAGGCGACCGGCCGCCGGCCGGAGCTGCCGCCGCGCCTGTCCGATCTTTATGTGCGCGAGGAGCGCCTGTCCGAACTGCCGAACGATCTGGCGGCGGTCCAGGACTTCGTCACCGCGCGCGCCCGCGCCGCCCAGGAGGCCGCATGAGTTCCATTCGTGTGACGACGTTGCCCAATGGGCTTCGCGTCGCGACCGACACCATGCCCGACGTGCAGTCCGTTTCGCTCGGCTGCTGGGTCGGGGTTGGCACCCGCAACGAGGCGGCGAGCGTCAACGGTGTCGCCCACCTCGTCGAGCATATGCTGTTCAAGGGCACCCGCCGCCGCTCCGCCTTCCGCATCTCCGAGGAGATCGAGAATGTCGGCGGGCAACTGAACGCTTACACCACCCGCGAGCAGACCGCCTACTACGCCAAGGTCCTGCACGAGGATGCGCCGCTGGCGCTCGACATCCTGTCCGACATGATCCAGCACTCCACGCTGGACGCCGAGGAACTGGTGCGCGAGCGCACGGTGGTTCTGCAGGAGATCGGCCAGAGCGCCGACACGCCGGACGACATCATCTTCGACCATTTCCAGTCCACCGCCTATCCGGGGCAGGCCATCGGCCGTCCGGTGCTGGGCTCGGCCGAGATCGTCGGCGCCCTGCCGCGCGAGGCTCTGGTCGACTACATCGCCGGCCATTACGGCGCGCCGGGAATGGTGCTGACCGCTGCCGGCCGCATCGAGCATGACCGCATGGTCGATCTGGCGATGAAGGCCTTCGGCGATCTGCCGAGCGGTGCGCCGCCCAAGCCGGAGTCGGCCCGCTATGCCGGCGGCGACTTCCGCGAGGACCGCGATCTGGAGCAGATGCACCTCGTGCTCGGCTTCGACGGGGTGGGGGTCCATGATCCGGACTTCTACGCCCATTCGGTGCTGTCCACCCTGCTGGGCGGCGGCATGTCGTCCCGCCTGTTCCAGGAGGTGCGGGAGAAGCGCGGGCTGGTCTATTCCATCTACACCTTCACCGGCGGCTACCATGACGGCGGTCTGTTCGGCGTCTATGCCGGCACCGGCGAGGATGAGGTGGCGGAACTGGTCCCTGTCGTCTGCGACGAGATCGCCAAGGTCGGCGCCGACGTCACCGAGGACGAGGTCGCCCGCGCCCGCGCCCAGTTGAAGGCCGGGACGCTCATGGCGCTGGAAAGCACCATGTCGCGCTGCGAGCAGTTGGGCCAGCAGATCCTGATCTACGACCGGCCGGTTCCGGTGGAGGAGATCGTGGCGAAGATCGACGGTGTCGACCGCGATGCCGTGGTCAAGGCCGCCGCCCGCCTGCGTGCCAGCCGCCCGACCGTCGCTGCCCTCGGGCCGATCGCCAAGCTGGAAAGCTACGACCGCATCGCGGAGCGTCTCGCCTGACGATGAAGACGGTGGCAGCCACCTCTCTCCCCCTGCGCTTTTCTCCCTCTCCCTTCCGGGGAGAGGGTCGGGGTGAGGGGGAGGCATCGCGTGGATCATCCGGCCGGCGGAGCCCCTTCTTACGGGGAGCGGTGGGAAGGGTGATCGCTCAATGATCCGCCTCCTCGGCAGCGGCCTCATCAGCCCGCCCGCGGTCCGTCTCGACGGCCCTCACTGCTACATCCGGCCGCCGCTCCCGCGCGACTGGCGGGAATGGGCCGACCTCCGCGCCGCATCCCGCGCTTTCCTGACGCCCTGGGAACCCACCTGGCCGGCCGACGCCCTGACCCGGACGGCCTTTTCCCGGCGGCTGCGGCGTCAGGCGCAGGAATGGCGCGACGATCTTGGCTACAGCTTCCTGATCTTCGACCGCGCGACCGACGCGCTGGTCGGCGGACTCGGCCTGACCAACATCCGCCGCGGCGTTGCCCAGATGGGGACGCTCGGCTACTGGGCCGGCCAGCCCTATGCCCGGAACGGCTATGTGTCGGGCGGCACCCGGCTGGTCCTGGAATTCGCCTTCGGGCAACTCGGCCTGCATCGGGTCGAAGCCGCCTGCCTGCCGACCAACCTGCCGAGCCGCGGCCTGCTGGAAAAGGTCGGCTTCACCCACGAGGGCTATGCCCGCGGTTACCTGCGCATCGACGGCGCATGGCGCGACCACGTCCTCTACGCCATCCTGCGGGAGGAGTGGAAGGGCTGATCGAAGCACCCTGCCACTCCATCCCGTTCGGCAGCGGTTACTTCGACGTCTGGTTGTTGCCGTGGGAATCCTGCTGCTGGTCGGTCTGCTTCTTGGCCTCGTCCTTCTTCTTGGCTTCATGGTGGCCGACTGCGCAGCCGACCGCGGCACCGGCAGCCCCGTGGCCAGACCCGACCATATGGCCCGCAACGCCACCGACGGCGGCGCCTTTCACGCATCCCTTGGCCTCGGCCGGGTGGGGGAGGGCTGCGAGGCCGCCGGCCAGGACCGCGACCGACAAGGCGGCGATGACTGTCTTCATCATGGATGATCCTTCGTTTCGACAAGAGCGTCGATGCGAAAGAAACAGCCACCCAGGCGCCGCGGTTCCGATCAGCGTTGGTCCAGCTTGATTTCGATGCGGCGGTTCTTCGCCAGCGCCTCGTCCGATGTGCCGGGGTCGATGGGCTGGAACTCGCCGAAAGCTGCGGCGGCCAGCCGTTCGGGCGGAATGCCCTGGTCGATCAGGAACTTGACCACCGAGATGGCGCGGGCGGACGACAGTTCCCAGTTGGAGGCGAACTGGAAGCGCACCGGCTTGATGTCGGTGTGGCCATCCACCCGCAGAACCCAATTGATGTCGGATGGGATCGCCTTGCCGATCTCGAGCAGGGTGCGGGCGAGGTCGGCCAGCCGTTGCTTGCCGGCCTCCTCCAGCGTCGCCGAGCCGGACGGGAACAGCAGTTCCGACTGGAAGACGAAGCGGTCGCCGACGATCTTCACATCCGGCCGGTTGCCCAGCGCCTCGCGGACGCGGCCGAAGAACTCCGACTTGTAGCGCGCGAGGTCCTGAACCTTGGCGGCGAGCGCCTGATTGAGCCGGGCGCCAAGCTCCGCGATCTGCACCTTCTGCTCGGCCGAGGACTTTTCCGACGCTTCCAACGCCGCGCCGATGCGGGCGAGCTGTTCACGCAGGGCCAGAAGCTGCTGGTTCAGCAGGTCGATCTGCTGCTTGCTCTTGGTCCCCTCCGCCTTCTCGCCGGTGAGGGAAGCCATCAGGTCGCGGATGCGCAGGTCGCGCTGGTCGATATCCTTCTGGGCTTGGCTGCGGCTATCGGCCAGCTGCGATTCCAGCGCCTTCAGCCGGATGTCGCGCTGGTCGATCTCCTTCTGCGCCAGCATCGTCTTCTCGGTGGCGGAGGTCAGTTCCGACTCCAGCGCCTTGGCGCGGTCGCGGGTGGTGCCGAGTTCGGCCAACAGGGCTTGGCGTTGCTGTTCGGTCAGCTTGGCGGCGGCGACGGCGGCGGCAAACTCGCCCTCCAGCTTCTGCCGGGCCTCACGCAACGCCTTGATGTCGTTCTGAAGGCTGAGGATTTCCTTCAGCTTCAGGTCGAGCGTCTCGCGGTCGACGCGGACGGTGCGCTGCAGCTCCTCCAGCGTGCGGGCGGTGCGGTCGCGGTCCTCCTGAAGCTGGCTCAGCGACAGGGTCATGTCGTCACGGGCGGCGACGGAGGTCTGCAATTCGGTCGACAGTTGGGTGATGTTGACGCGCAGGTCGGCGTTGGCATCCCGCTCCATCGCCAGCAGGTCGTTCATCTCCGCGATCTTACGGTTCAGCGCGGTCAGCTGCTCGTCCCGGCCGGTCAGGGCGGTGGCGAGGTAGAACTGCGCCACGACGAAGACCATCAGCAGGAAGATGACGACCATCACCAGCGACGACAGGGCGTCGACCCAGCCGGGCCAGGCGCTGGCGTCGCGGTGGCCGTTGCGGCGGCTGATGCTGGCCATGGGAACTCCCGGCGTTGGCCTACGGTGTCAGAGTGTCAGCGCTGCTGCTGGTCGGCTTCTTCGGCCAACGCGGCGATGGTGCGGGCCAGCAGCTTGATCTCGCTGCGGATCTCCTGCACCGCCTGGACGCGGCCGTTGGAGGATTCCTCGACGATGCGGGCGAGATAGATGTCCATGTTGCGCAGATGCTGGCGCGAGGCATCGTCGAAGCCGCCACCCGCGTTCTCCGCCAACCGGTCGAGCAGGCCCTTCACTTCCAGCTGGTTCTCGCCCAGCCGCAGGAGGAGCTGCTGCTCGGCGCGCATGTGGTCGGTCAGGCTCGACAGCCGTTCGGTCAGCGCCATCAGGTTGGCGTTGGCGGCGCGTCGGCCCTCCTCGGCGGTGGCGACGGTGCGCTGCAGGGAGTCCAGGTTCTCGGCGGTCTGTTCCAGCAGGGCGGTCAGATAGGCGGAGGCGGCGTGGTCGCCCGATTCGAGCCCGCCGGCGGCGCCGCTCGACAGGCGGGTGGCGCTGGACAGCCAATCCTCAAGGTCCTGGAAGAACCGGTTGTGGGCCTGGCTGGCCTGGAGTTCCAGGAAGCCCAGCACCAGTGAACCGGCAAGGCCGAACAGCGAGGAGGAGAAGGCGGTGCCCATGCCGACCAGCGGCGCTTCCAGCCCCTGCTGGAGGTGGGAGAACATGGTGCCGACGTCGCCGCCCTGGACCGACAGGCTGCCGATGACGCCACCCACCGACTGGACCGTGTGGAGCAGGCCCCAGAAGGTGCCGAGCAGACCGAGGAAGATCAGCAGGCCGATCAGGTAGCGCGACAGCTCCCTCGATTCGTCGAGGCGTGAGGCGATGCCGTCGAGCAGCGAGCGCATCGACAGCGCCGACAGCGTCAGCCGGCCGCGCCGTTCGCCCAGCATGCGCGCCATCGGCGCCAGCAGCACCGGCTCCTGCAAGGAGGCGGGGGCGACCCCGCTCTGGTACTGCTCCAGCCAAGCCACTTCGGGGCGGAGCATCAGGACTTGCCGGAAGATGAAGGCGATGCCGGCGAGCAGAGTCGCCAGGATGACGCCGTTCAGCGGCGCGTTGTTGAGGAAGGCCGAGCGCAGGGCGGGGAACAGCAGGCCAGTCACCGCGCCGACCACCACCAGGAACAGGATCATCCGGGTCAGGAACCGCTCCGGGCGTGTCATGAGGGCGGATACCTCCAGCGGTCGGGTCGTCGGGGTTGTGGCGGTCATGATGCTCCGAAGGGGTGTTCCGATCAGACCTCGCGCACGGGTTGGGCGCTATTCATTCAGAAAGACTGCATCGATCCGGTCGGGCGGCCCACCTCCGTCGTCCAGGCCCAATGCGCGGACATCGACGCGGGTGCTGCGGATCCCGAAGGCCGTCAGCCGCTCGCGCAACGCCAACGCCCGGGCCAGTGCCAGCTGCCGCGCCTCGCGCGCCGTGTCGGCGGTGCCGCTGGCGTAGGAGCGCAGCTGGAGCCTCGCGGTGTCGCTGGCGCGCAGCCGTTCGACGATCCGGTCGACCACGGCGTCTGCCGCATCCGGCAGATTGGTGGCGCCGACAGGGAACACAAGGCTCAAAACGCTCGAAGGTGGCAGGTTAGCCGCAGGGGGTGCCGCTTCCGGGGGAGGGGGCAGCGCGGCGGTGTTGGTTCGCGGTGCGGTCGGCGGCTGACCGGGCGCCGGGGCAACGGGTGTTTGGGCGGCAGGTGCCTGGACAGCGGGTTGCTGCGGCTGGGCCGCCGTCGGCGCCGTCGTCGGAGCAGTCGTCGGAGCAGTCGTCGGAGCCGGCTCGGTCCGGGCGGTGGCGCGGGGCGCCGGCTGGGCCGGGCCTTCCGTCAGGACGGGCGGAGGCGGGGCCTCCAGCGGCTGCGGCAGGACGAGTCGCGGCGGCGCCTTGACCGGTGGCGGGGTGCGCAGATTGGGGCGGGGCGGCACGGACAGCGGAACTGCGTTTTCCAACGTCAGTCCGGCGGAAGACTGTGCCGGGCCGTTGGCCGGAGCCGCCGCCGACAGGACAGCCGGAAAGAGCGTCCAGACCGCGCACAGCGCGGCGGCGGCAAGGTGCTTGCGGTCGGCGTGTCCCCAGCGGCCCAAAACGATGTGTCCCGTTAAACCTTTGTCCTGCAAACCATAGCCTATCGATCGCTCCAGCCACAACCACCCATCCGCCTGTCCCGTACGGGAAGGCGGAGGATGGGCAGGGCAGGGGTCAGCCCTTGGCGGACTTCAACAGGCGGGCAACCGGGACCTGGAGATGGCTGTTGGCGGCGAGCACGTTGCCGGTGAAGACCGGGTTGCGGCCGCCCTCGATCTCACCGACGAAACCGCCGGCTTCGGTGACCATCAGCACGCCGGCGGCGCAGTCCCAGGGGGCCAGGCCGCGTTCCCAATAGGCGTCGAACCGGCCGGCGGCGGTGTAGGCGAGGTCGAGCGAGGCGGCGCCGAAGCGGCGGATGCCCGCGACCTCCTTCATCACCGCTTCCTGTTCCTTCAGGAAGGTGGCGTGGTCGCCGCGGCCCTTGAAGGGAATGCCGGTGGCGATCACGCAATCCTCCAGCTTGCGGCGTTCGGAAACGCGCAGGCGGGTGTGATTGACGTAGGCGCCCACCCCCTTCTCGGCCCAGAACAGCTGGTCGCCGATGGGGGCGTAGATCACGCCGGCGACGATCTCGCCATTGCGCTCGGCGGCGATGGAGATCGCCCAGTGCGGCAGGCCGTGCAGGAAGTTGGTGGTGCCGTCGAGCGGATCGACGATCCAGCGCGCCTCGGCATCGCTGCCCTTGGACGCGCCGCTCTCCTCCATCAGGAAACCGAATTCGGGCCGCGCCTTCTGCAGTTCCTCGCGCAGGGTGCGTTCGGCCTTCAGATCGGCGGCGGACACGAAGTCCGCAGGCCCCTTGCGCGACACCTGGAGGTGTTCGACCTCGCCGAAGTCGCGGACGAGACCGCGGGCTGCCTTTTCGGCGGCGCGGACCATGACGTTGATGAGAGCGGAGCGGGTGGCCATGGGTGTTGGTGTACCGTTTCGTGCAGGAACCAGAAAACAATACACCGGCCTCCGCGCATGGCGAAGACCGGTGATGGCAGAACCGACCTGGGAAGGATCAGTCCTTCGCGCGCTCGACGTATTCGCCGGTGGCGGTATCGACGACGACGCGGGTCCCGGCCTCGATGTGCGGCGGAACCAGGATCGACACGCCGTTCTCCAGCTTGGCCGGCTTGTAGGAGGAAGAGGCCGTCTGGCCCTTCACCACCGGGTCGGATTCGGTGATCAGCAGCGTGACCTTGCCGGGGATCTCGACGCCCAGCGGCGAGCCTTCGTGGCTCTGCACCGTGACTTCCATGCCGTCCTGCAGGAAGACGGCCGGCTCGCCGATGATGTCGCGGGGGATGGCGACCTGTTCGAAGCTTTCCTTATCCATGAAGGTGAAGCTGTCACCTTCTGCGAAGAGGAAGGTCATCTCATGCTCGTCCAGGCGAGCGCGCTCAACGGTCTCCTGGGTGCGGAACCGCTCGATCGACTTGTTGCCGGTGCGAACGTCCTTCATTTCCAGCTGGATGAAGGCGCCGCCCTTGCCAGGCTGCACGATGGCGGTTTTGGTGATGACCCAGAGCTTACCGTTGTGCTCCAGCACATGGCCGGGGCGCATCGTGTTGGCATTGACCTTCATGGCGTACTCGTGAATTCCAGAATCAGGGCGGCGCGGACCCTACCAGCTTGACCGCCCATAGGCAACGGCGCGGAACGCTAATGGCGGGTGATCCGGGCGATTGGCGGGCGATTCTTCGCCAAAGCGGGGCCGGTGGTTTAGAATAGCTCCAACAATGAGACGTTTGGAACGTTTTTGCCGACCCTGTTCAGTGTTCCATCCGTCCCATCCGCGCCGTTCGGCGGCGATTGGGCGAGTTTACCACGGGAGGCCGCTGTGACCAATGCCAAGCCGACTTGAGTACGCCGCCCGTGGGTGCTCTGATGCGCCTGCACCCCTTTCGACCGTCCATCAAGAGCGCGCCCTTCATGTCCGCCCCGATCCGATCCACCTCGATTCCTTCCGGCGACCTTCCCCCCTGGCATCCCGAGGCGCTGGCCCGCCGCCGTCCCTATCTGGCGGTGCGCGGCCGGGTGCTGAACGCCGTCCGTCGCGTGTTCGAGGAGTTGGCCTTCGTCGAGGTCGACACGCCGGCCCTGCAGGTCTCGCCGGGGATGGAGCCGCATCTCCAGGCCTTCGCCACCGAGCTGCAGGGGCCGCATCCGGACGACCGCCGGCGGCTGTACCTGCACACCAGTCCCGAATTCGCCATGAAGAAGCTGCTGGTCGCGGGCGTGCCGCGGCTTTGGCAACTGGCGCATGTCTACCGCAACGGCGAGCGGTCGGGGACCCATGCGCCGGAATTCTCGATGCTGGAATGGTATCGCGCCGGAGACGGCTATCGCACGCTGATCGACGATTGCCGGGAGCTGCTGTGCGCCGGCGCCGACGCGGGCGGGCGGCGGACGTTCGGCTTCCGTGGCATGACCTGCGATCCCTTCGCGCCATGGCGGGTGCTGACCGTGCCGGAGGCGTTCCGGGAGTATGCCGGCATCGACTTGATGGCGACCTATGACGGCAGCCACGATCCCGACCCGGCGGCGCTGGCGGCGGAGGCGGCGCGCATCGGCATCGCCCCCCATCACGGCGACCGCTGGGAGGACATCGTCTTCCGCATCATGTTCGACCGCATCGAGCCGCATCTGGGCGAGGGCGTGCCCTGCGTGCTGACCGACTATCCGCTGTGCATGGCGGCGCTGTCGCGGCCGAAGCCGGAAGACCCCCGGCTGGCCGAACGGTTCGAGCTGTATGCCTGCGGGCTGGAACTGGCGAACGCCTTCGGCGAACTGACCGATCCGGCGGTGCAGCGCGCCCGCTTCGAGGCGGACATGGCGTTGAAGGAGCGGCTTTACGGTGAGCGCTTCCCGGTGGACGAGGATTTCCTCGCCGCGCTCGAGCACGGCATGCCGCAGAGCAGTGGCATCGCCATGGGCTTCGACCGGCTGGCGATGCTGTGCAGCGGCGCCGAGAGCATCGAGCAGGTGCTTTGGCTGCCGGTGGCGGGGGTTTAGGGGGAGCAGGTTCCCTCTCCCGTCCCGGGAGAGGGAAGGGGCCCAAGCGTAGCTTGGGAAGGGTGAGGGGTGATCCGAGGATATGAATCCATGTCCGGATCACCCCTCACCCTCCCGCCTTCGGCGGGTCCCTCCCTCTCCCGGGGCGGGAGAGGGCGAGGTTCCCTTAGAACGTGAACTTCGCCTGCAGGCCGATCAGGTCGATGCTGCTCTTGTAGTCCACATTCAGGTTGCCGCGCCCGGCTTCGGCGCCGGTCAGGTCGTCGGTGAGGGCGACCGACGTCTTCGGGATGAAGACGTGCGAATAGGCGGCGTCGACGCGCAGATTGTCGGTGACCTGATAGCCGGCACCGGCCGAGAGCCAGTAGCGGTTCTGTTCTGGAATGCGCGGCGTGCGGTATTCGACACCGACCGTGCCCTTGTCGAAGGCGATACCACCGCGCAGCGTCAGCTTGTCGGTCACCTTGTAGGAGGTGCCGAGCGCGTAATACCAGCTGTCCTTCCAATGCTCTTCCGTGACGGAGCTGAGCGCCGGGTTGGCGATGTTGACGCGCAGTTCCTTGAAGCGCGACCAGTTGGTCCACTGAACGTCGGCCATCACCGCCCAGCGGTCGTTGACCTCGTGGTACAGGCCGATGGAGGCGATGTCCGGCGTGGTCAGGTCGGCGCTGGCGCTCTGGGCGGGCAGGGCGCCGGCGAGCGGGGCCGGCAGGCCGGTGAAGGAGATGCTGCCGGTCAGCGTGTGCTTGACCGCGGAGCGGTAGGCGAGGCCGACGCGGGTGCCCTTCACCGGTTCGATCAGGGCGCCAAGTGTGAAGCCCCAGCCCCAATCGTCACCGGTCACATCGCTCTTGACGTCGAGCGCGCCGGGACGGCCGAGGCGGCTTGCACCGAAGTCGGAGGCCTGCGACAGCTTGGCCTTGGCGTACTGCACCTGGACGCCGCCGCCGATGGTGATCATCGGGTTGATGCGGTAGGACACCGACGGCGCGAAATTGTAGGTGCGCAGGTCGGACCGAATGCCGTGATAGCGGCCGATCCAGCTGTCGCCATAGTCGGTCACCAGACCCCAGGGGCCGTTGGCCGACAGGCCGACCTTCAGGTCGTCGCTGATCGAATAGACGAAGTAACCGGCGGGAACCAGGGCATCCTGCGCGATGTCGCCAGGCGAGGCATTGCCGCTGATCGCAGTGCCGCCCAGGCGCCGGGCGCGGGTGGCGCTGGCGCCGTCGACCTTCGACTTCACAATGACGCCGGTGGCGGTCTGCACCAACTCGGTTCCGGTCACCAGACCCATGGTGGCCGGATTGTAGAACATCGAGCTGGCATCGCCGTTGCCGCCGGCGGTCACGCCGGCATAGGAGGTGCCCTGACCCGATACGCTCTGCTCCTTCAACGCGAAACCGGCGGCAAGCGCGGTCGAGGCGGTCACGAACGGTGCGGTCACCGCGATGGCGGCAGCGGCGGTCAGCAGGCGTGTCTTGAGCGTCGTCGGAGACATGGTTCCTTCCCCAAATTGTGTTATTGACGCAATGATACACAAACTGACGCTTACGTAAAGGGGCGCGCACCACTTTTTGTTGGCTCGGTAAACAATTTTCCGAACTCGGCAGGCAAGCGGCAGGGGGAAAAGTTGCGCACGTACAGGAGAATGCCGCCCGCCGGCCGGGGGTAATCCGGCCGGGGCGCGATGGTGCGGCGAATTGTCGTGGGGGATAACCTAAAGAGGGCCGCCGGGTGACGGCCGTCAGGCGATCCAGGCGGCGGCAGCGGCGAACAGCTCGCGCAGAATGTTGTGCTCGTCGGTCCACACCAGCTTGGCGGTGATGACGATGGAGGCGACCACCAGCATCGGACGCACGACTCGGGCGCCATTGCGGATCACCATGTGGGCGCCGACCTGGGCGCCGATATACTGCCCGACCCCCATCAGCAGCCCGACCGTCCACAACACGTGGCCGCCGACGATGAAGAACAGCAACGAGGCTACATTGCTGGTCAAGTTCAGCACCTTGGTGTGGGCGGTCGCCTTGCGCAGGTTGTGGCCCAGCAGCGAGACGAAGGCGATGGCGAAGAAGGTGCCGGTGCCCGGCCCGAAGAAGCCGTCGTAGAAACCGATGCCGGTGCCGATGCTGAGAGCGAAGGCATGTTCGCCGATGCGCTGGTGGGCGTCGACGTCGCCGGCCTTGGGCGACAGCAGCAGATAGAGGGCGATGCCGATCAGCAGGATCGGGATGACGTCGCGCAGGAATCCGGCGTCCAGCATCTGCACCAGTGTGGCGCCGATGGCGGCGCCGATGAAGGTGCAGAGGATCATTGTGCGCATGGCGCCGGGATGGACCTCGCCGCGGCGGACGAACTTGATGGTGGCGGACAGCGAGCCGAAGCTGGACTGCAGCTTGTTGGTGGCCAGCGCCTCGGCCGGGGACATGCCCGCGGCCAGCAGGGCCGGAATGGTCAGCAGACCGCCGCCCCCGGCGATCGCATCGACGAAGCCGGCCAGCAGGCCGACGGCGAACAGGATGCCCAGCGACTCGGGCGTCAGAAGGTCCATGATCTTGGGGACGTCCAGGTAATCGGCCGGCCTAGCCGGCGAGTGCGGCCTCGATGGCGGCGTTCAGCGCCCGGACTCCGGCGCCGGGACCCTGGGGATGGCCCCAGACGGCGTTGACCACGGCCAGGAAATCGGCGCCCGCGGTGACCAGCGGCGCGCAATTCTCGGCGGTGATGCCGCCGATGGCGACACAGGGGACCTCCATCAGCTCCGACCACCAGCTCAGCAGTTCCGGCTCGGCCTTGTATTCGGCCGTCTTGGTGCTGGTGGGGAAGAATGCGCCGAAAGCGACGTAGTCCGCCCCTTCCTCGCCGGCGATCATGGCGAGATGGCGGCTGTCGTGGCAGGTGACGCCGACGATGGCGTCGTTGCCGACGATCTTGCGGGCATCGCGATAGGGCGTGTCGCTTTGTCCGACATGGACGCCGTCGCAGCCGGCCTCCCGCGCAAGGCGCGGATGGTCATTCAGGATGAAGGCGACCTCACGCTCCTGCGCGATCGGGCGCAGGATGTCGCAGGCGCGGCGGATGTCGTCCTCTGAGCAGTCCTTGAGGCGGAGCTGCACGCAGGCGACGTCGCCGGCATCCAGCGCTTCCTCCAGAAGCGGCGCGAACGCCGCCGGCTCCAGGGCCGGCGGCGTCACGAGGTACAGTCGGCAGGCGGCAGGTTCCGCCTGCGTCGGCTTTCCCTTGGCCAAGTGTTACTCCCGGCCCTGGTAGATCTTCATGATCCGGTCGAGCAGCTTGAGGGCATCCTCGCGCGGGCGCTGGAAGGCGTTGCGGCCGATGATCGAGCCGTTGCCGCCGCCGTCACGGATGGCGCGGGCGTC
Source organism: Azospirillum sp. TSH20 (assembly GCF_003115935.1). Classification (NCBI taxonomy): domain Bacteria; kingdom Pseudomonadati; phylum Pseudomonadota; class Alphaproteobacteria; order Rhodospirillales; family Azospirillaceae; genus Azospirillum; species Azospirillum sp. TSH20. Next base: position 4,887 of record NZ_LGQU01000109.1, on the reverse strand, counting down.
CTCGAACACCGCGTCCTCGCCCTTGGTGGCGCCGCCGGAGAAGACCACGATGCGGCGGCCGTTGAAGGCGCACTGCATGATGTGCTTCACGCGCTCGGCCTGGGTGCCGATGGCGATCTGCTTCGACTCGTAGACCTTCTTGGCTTCCGGCTGCTCCAGATGGGCCGACGGCAGCTTCACCTTGATGATGTGGGCGCCCAGCAGAGCGGCCATGTGGGCGGCGTAGCCGATCACGTCGATGGCCAGCTCGCCGTCCTTGGTGACGGCGCCGCCGCGCGGGTAGGACCACAGCACGGTGGCGAGGCCGTAGGACTTGGCCTCCTTCGACAGCTCACGGAACTCCTCGTACTGGGAGTACATGGCGTCGGAGCCGGGATAGATGGTGAAGCCGATGGCCGATGCGCCGATGCGCAGCGCGTCCTGGACCGAGGCGGTCACGGCTTGGTCGGCGGCTTCCTTCTGGGTGGACAGCGAGTTGGCGCTGTTCATCTTCAGGATCAGCGGGATCGACCCGGCGAAGGTGCCGGCGCCGGCCTCCAGCGAGCCCAGGGGAGCGGCGTAGGCGTTGCAGCCGGCGTCGATGGCCAGCTGGTAGTGGTAGTGCGGGTCATAGCCCGGCTCGTTCGGGCCGAAGCTGCGGGCCGGACCATGCTCGAAGCCCTGGTCGACCGGCAGGATCACCAGCTTGCCGGTGCCGCCGAGCTTGCCTTCCATCAGGATGCGGGCGAGGTTCGCCTTGGTGCCGGGATTGTCGCTCTCGTAGTTGGCGAGAATGTCTTTGACGCGGCGCGTGAGCTTCATTGTGGCTCTTCCCCTGGGGCATTCTTGGAAATGGCGCCGTCTTAGCCCGGATTGGCCCGCTTTGCAACGGCGGGAGGGGCATAAAGCGGCCATTTGCCACGCCTGAACGGCCTAGGGCCTGCGGCGGGGGAAGCCCGCGGGGGGTGGAACGGCTCGGCCGGAGGGGTTACGGCAGAAGAGAACTGACCACGGTATAGAGGCCGTATCCGGCACCGCCCAGCACCGCCCAGGAGCCGGCGGTCAGCCCGACCCAGACGGCGACCAGCCGCAGGCCGCGCATCTTCTCCGGCCGGGGAGCCGGACTGTTCCCCATCCGGTCGCCCGCCCGGCCGTTTGCGGCCTGCCCCGGATGGTGCGGTTGCGCGATGGTCTGATCCGGCGTGGTCAGGGAGGTGATGCTCATGGGTGGCTCTTCCGGCATCGGAGGGAGGGTGCTGTGTCACAAAAATATCCTAAGGTGACGTTACACCACCTTTGCGCGGTGAGGCTGTGCGAAAAAGCGGTAGTCCGGACCTATCCCCCGGCACGACTTTCGGCCCAACCTTTGGCCTGTGCCAGCCAGTCGCGGCATAGCGCCTCCAGCAGGGCCGGCCGGATGGAGCCATGACCTTCGGCGGCGAGGTCGAGCAGGGGCGGGCAGGCGGTCAGCAGCACGGCGCCGTGGGCTGCGGCGATGGCCGCCAGACGGTCCGCCGCCGCCGTGCCGCCGGTGAACAGCAGGGCCGGCACCCCGGCTGCCAGCGCCCCCTGTGCCTCGCCGGCGCGGTCGCCGCAGTCGAGCAGGCCGGTCACCCCCAGGCCGGGGTGGGCCCGGCGCACCCGTCCGATCAGGCCGAGCAGCCACGGCGCCCCGCCCGCCGGCGGCGCCATCAGGGCGAGGGCGGCACCGGCCGAGTCGGCGGCGGCGGCGGCGGCCAACGCGTCGGCGAGGCCGCGGACAAGGATGGGGCGGAGGAGGGACGGGGGGATTTGCGGGGCGGCGGGCATGGGCGGCGGGGCGGGGCAGGGTGGCGGCTGGGCGGACACTCTAGCGGTGGGGGCGATGGGGCTCCAGCCTTCAGCCGGTTGAGAGAATTGAGGCAGGTCAAACCCTGCGATCGCGGTCCCGGAGTATGGTCAGTCACAACGGACAGCAGGCCGGGGCACCGGCGTCCGTTTCATTGGAATACCTCCCCCGGGAATGCCGCGATGATGGAATACAAGGGTTACAAGGCCCAGATCGACTTCGACAACGACGCGGGCGTCTTTGTCGGCGAGGTCATCAACACCCACGACGGCATCACCTTTTCCGGCCGCTCTGTGGACGAATTGCGCGACTCCTTCCGGCGGGCGGTCGACGATTACCTCGATCTGTCCTGCGATATGGGGGGCGAGGGCGAACAACCCTTCTCCGGACGGCTGGCCATCCGCATCAACCCGATCCTGCACCGCGCCGTCGCCGACTGCGCCGCGCGGGAGGGCAAGAGCGTGTCGGCCTGGATCGCCGAGTGTCTGGGCCGTGCCGCCGGCGTGACCAATGTGAAGGCCGGTTGAGTTTCGCAAAATGCGAAGCAGCTTGCGTGCGAGGGGGCGTGAGTTTGGCGAAACGCTCGGATAGTACGTTCGGCTAATCATAGCGGAGCAATCGCTCCATCCCGTTTTGCGATTGGCATCGTCCTTGCTGTGAAGTCTCCGATCTAAAGGGGGGACTTCCTCATGAGCGGACTGAAACTGACTCTGCGAACGAAGCTGTGGACACTGGTCGCGCTGGCCGGGGCCGTCAGTGTCGCGCTTGCCGCCGCTGCGCTGTGGTTGAACCAGCGCAGCACGCTGGAGGATCGGAAGGAAGCCCTGCGCTCCGTCGTGCAGACCGCTCATGGTCTCGCGACCGGCTATGAGGCCGAGGTCAAGGCCGGCCGGCTGACCCACGATCAGGCGTTCGAGCGCTTCAAGGCCAACATCAACACGATGTTCTACAACGGCAAGGACTATATCTTCGTCCTTGATACCGGCTACCACAGCGTCATCCATCCCGTCCGCCCCGACGTGATCGGCAAGGATCAGCGCGACCAGAAGGACGCCAACGGCGTCTTCTTCACACGCGAGATGGTCGACACCGCCAAGGCCAAGGGCGAGGGCTTCGTCGCCTACAGCTATCCCAAGGCCGGCGGCGACCAGCCCTTCCCCAAGCTCAGCTACGTGAAGATGTTCGAGCCTTGGCAACTGGCCATCGGGACCGGCGTCTATATCGACGATCTGGATGCCCGCTTCTCCCGCAGCCTGTGGACCATGGTGGCCATCGTCGGCGGGCTGGCCCTGCCGGTGGTGGTATTGATCGCGCTGGTCGGCAACTCGATCAGCCGGCGCATCCGCCGCCTGTCCGACGCCATGCGCTCGCTCGCCGACGGCAACCTGTCGGTCACCATCCCGGAGACCGGCAGCGGCGACGAGTTGGGCGACATGGGCCGGGCGGTCCAGGTCTTCCGGGTCAACGCCGAGGCCAGCCGCCGGCTGGAGGCCGAACAGGCAGAGGCCGCGCGCCGGGCGGTGGAGGAGAAGCGGCAGGCGATGGACCGGTTGGCCGCGCAATTCGAGGGGACGGTGGGCGGCATGATCCGCTCGGTCTCCACCACGACCGACGCGCTGGGGCAGAAGGTTCGGGCGATGTCGCACGCCGCGGAGCAGACCAGCCATCTTGCCGGAATCGTGGCGAGCGCCAGCGACGGCACCGCCCTCAATGTGCAGACGGTAGCCGCCGCGTCGGAACAGCTGTCCTGCTCCATCGTCGAGATCGGCCGGCAGGTGTCGGAAGCCAGCCGCGTCGCCGGCGAGGCGGTGGGCATGGCGCAGGAGGCGACCGGCCGCATCGGCAGCCTCGCCGAGGCGGTCGAGCGGATCGGCGCGGTCGTCGGGCTGATCAACTCCATTGCCGGCCAGACCAATCTGCTGGCGCTCAACGCCACCATCGAGGCGGCGCGTGCGGGCGAGGCCGGCAAGGGCTTCGCCGTGGTGGCGAGCGAGGTGAAGGCGCTGGCCAACCAGACGGCCAAGGCCACCGACGAGATCGGCGGCCAGATGAGCGGCATCCAGGCGGTGACCGGTCAGGCGGTGACGGAAATCCAGAAGGTGTCGGCGGTGATCGAGCGGCTGAGCACCATCGCAACGACGATCTCCGCTGCGGTCGACCAGCAGAATGCCGCCACGGCGGAGATCTCCCGCTCGGTCCAGCAGGCGGCATCCGGTACCGGCGAGGTGTCGTCCAGCATCTCCGGCGTCACCGCCGCCTCGGACGAGAGTGGCCGCACCGCCCGCGAACTGGTCGAGGCGCTGGGCAAGCTGACCAGCGAGGCGGCCGGGCTGAACGCGCAGGTCGGCGACTTCCTGGCGACGGTGCGGGCGGCGTGAGGGGAGGCATCGGCTTGCGAATGCCCCCTCCCTACCCCTCCCCCGCTCACGCGGGAGAGGGAACTGCCGCTGAACCCTTGCAAGGCTCCTACCCCCTCTCCCGCGGAACGCGGGGGAGGGATGGGGAGGGGGCCTCGAACCCTGAACTCCGGACAACAAAAAAGGCGCCTCCCTTACGGAAGGCGCCATTTTCTTGCCGAAGCGAGGTTTACTTGGCGTTCGCCATGGCGACGGCGGTGTCGCTCATGCGGTTGGAGAAGCCCCACTCGTTGTCGTACCAGGTCATGATGCGGACGAAGTTGCCGTCGATGACCTTGGTCTCGTTCAGCGCGAAGATCGAGCTGTTCGGGTCATGGTTGAAGTCGGTCGAAACCAGATCTTCGGTGTAGGCGGCCAGCACACCCTTCAGCGGGCCGTTGGCGGCATCGGAGATCGCCTTGGTGATCTCTTCGACCGAGGTGGCGCGCTTGGCGGTGAACTTGAAGTCGACGACCGACACGTTCGGGGTCGGAACGCGCATCGCGGTGCCATCCAGCTTGCCCTTCAACTCCGGCAGCACCTTGCCGACGGCCTTGGCGGCGCCGGTGGAGGTCGGGATCATGTTCAGGGCGGCAGCGCGGGCGCGGTGCAGGTCCTTGTGGTTGGTGTCGACGATCCGCTGGTCACCCGTGTAGGAGTGGATCGTGGTCATGAAGCCCTTCT
>NZ_LGQU01000072.1:0-70090 GCF_003115935.1 Azospirillum sp. TSH20 | reverse complement strand
CCAAAACCCCATGATTCCAAGGCTTTCGAGACCCTATGGGGTCAACGGCGCGCCGCAACTAGGAGAAGAGTAATGATCCCCCGCTATACCCGCCCCGAAATGGCCCGCATCTGGGAGCCTGAAAACCGCTTCCGCATCTGGTTCGAGATCGAGGCGCACGCCTGCGACGCGCAGGCCGAGCTGGGCGTGATCCCGAAGGACGCCGCCAAGGCGGTGTGGGAGCGCGGCAAGTGGGAGATCGACCGCATCGACGAGATCGAGCGCGAGACCCGGCACGACGTCATCGCCTTCCTGACCAACCTCGCCGAATATGTCGGCCCCGAGGCCCGCTTCGTCCACCAGGGCATGACCTCGTCGGACGTGCTGGACACCTGCCTCGCCGTGCAGATGACCCAGGCCGCCGACCTGCTGCTGGCCGACATGGACGCCCTGCTGGCCGCGCTGAAGCGCCGGGCGTACGAGCACAAGAACACCGTCACCATCGGCCGCAGCCACGGCATCCATGCCGAGCCGACGACCTTCGGCCTGAAGCTGGCCGGCCATTACGCCGCCTTCGCCCGCGGGCGCGAGCGTCTGGTCCAGGCGCGCCAGGACATCGCCACCTGCGCCATCTCCGGCGCCGTCGGCACCTTCGCCAACATCGATCCGCGGGTGGAGGAGCATGTCGCCGCCAAGCTGGGCCTGTCGGTGGAGCCGGTGTCGACCCAGGTCATCCCGCGCGACCGCCACGCCTTCTTCTTCTCCGTGCTGGGCGTGATCGCGTCGAGCATCGAGAATCTGGCGACGGAAGTCCGCCACCTGCAGCGCACCGAGGTTCGCGAGGCGGAGGAGTATTTCCACCCCGGCCAGAAGGGCTCGTCGGCGATGCCGCACAAGCGCAACCCGGTCCTGTCGGAAAACCTGACCGGCCTGGCCCGCATCGTGCGCTCCGCCGTGGTCCCGGCGCTGGAGAATGTCGCGCTGTGGCACGAGCGCGACATCTCCCACAGCTCGGTCGAGCGGATGATCGGCCCCGACGCCACTGTCACGCTGGACTTCGCCCTGGTGCGCCTGACCAGCATGATGGAAAAGCTGGTGGTCTATCCGGAGCGCATGCAGAAGAACCTGGACGATCTGGGCGGTCTGGTCTTCTCGCAGCGCGTCCTGCTGGCGCTGACCCAGGCCGGCATGAGCCGCGAGGACAGCTACAAGGCGGTGCAGCGCAACGCCATGCAGGTGTGGGAGAAGGGCGGCAACTATTTGGACCTGCTGTCGGCAGATCCCGACATCGCCAAGCATATCGGCCGCGACAAGCTGGAGCCGATGTTCGACATGTCCTACCACACCAAGCATGTCGACACCGTGTTCAAGCGCGTGTTCGGCGAGTGAGCTGCTGATGGCGCGGGCCGTTACGGCGTCTTCCGCAGAACGGCAAATATTTGCCGGTGGATGACAAACGGCCCGGCCGCACCTAATCTATCTCAAGAAGCACGTGCCCGGGCGGGGCAATCCTGAACAGAACGAGGACTGTACCCATGGCGATGGAAGCCGCCACGATCGAAAAGCTCATCAAGGAAGGCATCCCCGACGCAGTCGTGGAGATCGCCGACCTGCGGGGCGATGGCGACCACTATGCCGCGCTCGTCACCTCCGCCACCTTCAAGGGCAAGAGCCGGGTGCAGCAGCACCAGATGGTCTACGCGTCCCTGCAGGGCAAGATGGGCGGCGAACTGCACGCCCTGGCGCTGACCACCGCGGTGCCGGAAGGCGCCTGAAAAGCGGATGCCGGAAGGCGCCTGAGTATTCGTCACATTGGACAAGGTCCCGGCACCGCCGGGCCTAATCGGAAGGGTTATCGAGTCATGGTCGATCAGAACGTCGTCGAGCGCATCGAGCAGGACATCAAGAACAACGATGTCGTGCTGTACATGAAGGGGACCCCGGTGTTCCCGCAGTGCGGCTTCTCCGCCGCCGTCGTCCAGGTGCTGAGCCACACCGGCGTCAAGTTCAAGGGCGTCAACATCCTGGAGGATCCGGGCCTGCGCCAGGGCCTGAAGGAATACTCGAACTGGCCGACCTTCCCGCAGCTCTACGTCAAGGGCGAGCTGGTCGGCGGCTGCGACATCGTCCGCGAGATGTACGAGTCGGGCGAGCTGCAGACCCTGATGACCGACAAGGGCGTCGCCACCGGCGCCGCCGCCTGACGGCATCGCCGGTCCAGGCCGGAACAGAAAAAGCCCCGCTCCGGCGGGGCTTTTTCTTTGTGTGGCGTTACTTCTTCTTCGGCTTCGGCGGCGCGTCGTTCGGGCCGTAGAGGATGAAGGCGGAGAAGCTGGTCCCGCCGGAGGCGAGGTCCAGCAGGTCGTCCGGCAGCTCGCTCTGATCGGCGGCGGGCAGGACCAGGGTCATTTCGCCCGGCTGCTCCTCCACCACCTTGATGGCGATGCCGGGGATCGGATCGGTGCCGAACAGGGTCTTCAGGGCCGCATGCGGGTCCTTGACCAGCAGAGCGCGGAACGCAGCGTCGGATTGCGCACGATCCACCAGGGCGGCTTCGGCTTGACGACGGAGTTGCAGCAGAGGATCGACACCAGCCTGCGAAGTCATAACCCACCTTTCCGCAATTGTTTAAAAACTGAAACCGTATCGATGCACCGGTCCGGCAAGCATAGACGCGGCAATAAGATCGCTATATACATGCAATCAACGAACCGGCAAGCGGAAATTGTATTGCGCCATCTGGCGTTACGCGATTGCGGCGGCGGGATTTTGATCCATGACGATTCAATCAGAAGTTATTCGCCCCGTCTCTCCGGACGAAGCCGACGCGGTGGCACCACTGACCTGGGCGTCCTACCGCTCCCTGCTGTCGCTCACCGACCCGGAAGAGACGCGGCTTTGCCGGCCCTGCGCCGTTGCCGCGTGGGACGGTGACCGGCCGGCCGGTCTTGCGCTGTCGGCCGTATCGCCGGGCCGCCCCTTGGAGGCGGGAGAGCAGACGCTGCTGTCGCTGACCGTTGCCCGGCCCTGGCGCCGGCGCGGACTGGCGCTGCGGCTGCTGGCGGCGCTGGAGGGCGCCCTGCCCGCGCTCGGCGTCCGGCAACTGGCCGTCAGCTATTCCAGCCGGTTGCCGGCGGCGGATGCCTTCGCCGCCACCCTGCGCGCCGCCGGCTGGCCGGAACCGGAACCGTCGCGGCTGCGCATCTGCGGGGCCGTGCGCGACACCGTGAGGGTCTTCCGTGATCGCGATTCGCTGATGACGCGCATGACGGCGGAAGGCTTCCGCCTGTGGTCCTGGCGGGAGCGCGGGACCGAGGCGGAAACGCTCGCCCAGGCGCTGATCGACCGTGGCGAGGCGCCGGTCTGGGCACGGCCCACCCATTGGCGCGGCATGCTGGACCCCGACCTGTCGCTGGTCATCGGCGCGGGTGACGTCATCGTCGGCTGGGCGCTGTGCGTGCACCAGCCGGATCTGTCGCGCTGGTTCTTCCCCATCGGCTGGGTCCACCCACCCTATGACCGCCGCGGCTGGCTGATGGGCGCCTATGCCGAGGGGGCTGAGCGGGTGGCCGCCCGCCATGGCGCCGATTCGGTGGCGGCCATCGAGACGGCCAGCGGCCAGTCCGGCATGTGGCGGCTGTTCGAGCGAAGATTCGCGCCGCACGCCCATTGGATCGACCGAATGATGACGAGCGAGCGCCCGCTCGGTTTCTAGCATGCCGCGAAGCGATGCCCGGCGCGCAGCCCCGCCATGCCCGGCGCCCCGCTGCCGGATTGCACAAACAATGTGCTAAACGGACGGTATGGTTCAGACCCCGCCGCCCGCCAAGGCCCCGATCTCCACAACCGCAGCGTTCGTCGCGGCGCTCGCCTCATACCTGATCTGGGGGCTGGTCAACCCGGTCTTCTTCAAATCGCTGGGCGATGTCGGGGCGGTGGAGATCGTCGCCCACCGCGTGGTGTGGACCGTGGTGCTGGTCGGCATCGGCGTGCTGTCGACCCGCGGGCCGGCGGCCGTCGTCGCCGCGGTGGGCAGCTGGCGCCGGCTGGGCATTCTGGTGGTCACCACCCTGCTTGTCACCGTCAATTGGACCGTCTTCATCTGGGCGGTGGTGAACAGCCGGCTGGTCGAGGCCAGCCTGGGATACTTCATCAACCCGCTGGTCAATGTGCTGCTGGGCGTGCTGTTCCTGCATGAGCGGCTCAGCCGCGGCCGGATGCTGGCGGTCGCCATCGCCGCGGCCGGCGTCGGCAGCCTTGTCGTCAGCTATGGCACCGTGCCCTGGGTCGCCCTGTCGCTGGCGCTGTCCTTCGGCTTCTACGCCCTGGTGCGCAAGAAGGCGGCGATCGACCCGGTGATTGGGCTTCTGGTGGAAACCGCCCTGCTGCTGCCGGCCGCGCTCGGCTATCTGCTGTGGCTGGGCGGCGACGGCGCCTTCGGGCATGGCTGGGGCGAGAGCACGCTGCTGGTGCTGGCCGGGCCGATGACGGCGGTGCCGTTGGTGCTGTTCATGTTCGGCGCGACGCGGCTGACCATGACCACGCTCGGGTTGCTGCAATATGTCGGGCCAACCGGGCAGCTTCTGCTGGGCGTGCTGGTCTACGGCGAGGCCTTCACCCGCAACCACGCCATCACCTTCGCCTGCATCTGGGTGGCGCTGGCGGTCTTCACCGCCGACGCGGTCCACAGCCACCGCAGCACAACCCGCGCCGCCGCCGCCGCGGAGTAATGGCGGTTTACCGCGGCGTCAGCGAGGCGTCAGTCCATGGGCGATGGTGTGGGCCAGCGTGCCGACCATCGCGCAGATGCCGGCATCGTCGCGGCCGAACACCACCTGATCGAGGAAGCCCAGTCCGAAGCTGAGCGTCGCGATGCCGGCCGCCACATTGGCGAGGTCGGCATCGGCGGCGATGGCGCCGCGCGCGCGGAAGCCTTCCAGCCGTCTCAGCAGACAGGGGATACGGCTCTCCGACAGGGTGCGCGCCATTTCGTCCGCCACCGCCTGATCGACCAGCGCACGGGCCAGCACCACGCGGGTGAAGTCGCGGCATTTCCAGCTGTGCTTCAACTGGGCATGGAGAAAGCGGGCGAGATCGGTTTCCAGGTCATCGTCCGGCGGCGGCAGGTCGCAGCCGCCCGCTTCCTCACGCCAATAGCGCTCCACCACCGCCAGCAGCAGACCGCTCTTTCCTGAGAAATAGCGCTGGATCAGCTGTTCGTTGACCCCGGCCCGCCCGGCGATCTCCCGCGTCGTCGCCGCATCGAATCCGCGCTCCGCGAACACCAGCTTGGCGGCGTCGAGCAGCGCGCCCTCGGTCGCCGCGCGGTCGCGCTTGCGCCCCCCGCCCTCGCACGCGCCCTCGGTCCCGTTGCCGGGGCAACAGCCGTCATCGTCCTTGCTTGCGTCCAAAACCCGTCCCTCTCCGGTGCGTCCCGTCAGCTTCATAATAAGTATGCAGATACATACTTGACAAGCGGCGGGCTCTGGTTCAAGTATGTACTCACATACATACAAGCCGATTTGCCCAACAGGGGCCAATAGGGGGTAGTCCCGCCATGCCGCAAAGCACTGCAAAGCCTGACCTGTTCACCCCGCTGCGCCTCGGCGCCATCGAGCTGCCGAACCGCGTCGTCATGGCGCCGATGACCCGCAGCCGCGCCGGCGAAGGCAACTGCCCGACCGCGCTCACTGCCGAGTATTATGCGCAGCGCGCCTCCGCCGGCCTGATCATCACCGAGGCGACGCAGGTCTGCGACACCGCCCAGGGCTATCCCAACACGCCGGGCATCCACACCGACGCCCAGACCCTGGCTTGGCGTGCGGTGGCGGACGCCGTGCATGACGCCGGCGGGCGGATCGTCACCCAGCTCTGGCATGTCGGCCGCATCTCCCACCCGCGCTTCCAGCCGAACGGCGCCGCCCCGGTCGCCCCGTCGGCGATCGCGGCGAAGGGCCAACTCTACACCGGCGCCGGCATGGAGCCCTTCCCGGTGCCGCGCGCCCTGGAGACCGCCGAAATCCCTGCTCTGGTCCGTCACTTCGCCGACGCCGCCAAGCGCGCGGTGTTCGATGCCGGCCTGGACGGCGTCGAGATCCACGCGGCCAACGGCTATCTGATCGACCAGTTCCTGCGTGACAGCACCAACACCCGCACCGACCAGTATGGCGGGACGGTGGAGAACCGCTGCCGCTTCCTGCTGGAAATCCTGGAGGCCACGGCCCATGCCGTCGGCGCCGACCGCATCGGTGTCCGCCTGTCGCCGACCGGCGTGTTCAACGACATGAAGGACAGCGACCCGCTGCCGCATTTCCTGGCGATCACCAAGGCGCTGAACCCCTTCAACCTCGCCTATCTGCATGTGATCGAGGGCCGGCCCGGCCACCATATGGCTCCACCGGAAGGCGCACCGCATGTGGCGTCCGCCCTGCGCGCCGCCTTCAAGGGTCCGTTCATCCTGAATGGCGGCTACAGCCGGGCCGACGCCGACACCGCCCTGGCGAACGGCGAGGCCGACGCGGTCAGCTTCGGCGAGGCCTTCATCTCCAACCCGGACCTGCCCGTGCGCTTCCGTGCCGATGCGTCGCTGGCCGAGCCGGACCGCACCACCTACTACGGCGGCGACGCCAAGGGCTACACCGACTATCCGGCCCTGGAGTCCGTCGCCGCCTGACCGGTTTGCGGCCTCCCTGCCCCGGCGGGGCCGCAATAACTCTCGACGTGAGAGAGCGCGTCGTGAGTGCGTCGTGAGACGCAAATCCCCGCTGCCCCCGGCCCGGTTCCCCCCTGGGCCGGGGGCCTTTTTTGCGTTACGCCGAACCGGCCTCTCCCTCCAACCCGCGGGCCAGCGCGGCGATGGTGCCATAGCCGACCTGATCGGCCGGGTCGATCTCCGCCATCTTGGCGAGGATCTCCAGCGCCCTGTCGCGGTTGTGGCGGCGCAGTTCGATGAAGGCCAGCGCCTTCATGGTGAACAGGAAGAAGCGCGCCGGCCCGGCCGCCGTCCAGTCGGTGGAGCCGGCCGTCAGTTGCGACCAGTCGGCCGGAAAGCCGCCCTGGAGTGCGGCGGCATCCAGCCCGATGCGGGCCACCCGCTCCGCCTCCCCCAGCTTCTTGCGGTTGAAGTAGAATTTGTAGAGCGCATAGAAGACCGGCAGCACCCGTGGCCCCTTGCGGTGCGCCTCCCACAGCAGCGCCTCGCAGGCGTCGGGCACGTCGCGGGCCTTCACCGCCTCCTGCAAAAGCTCATCAATCTGTTCCGGCACGTCGCCGAAGGCCATGCGGCCGTTCGACATCCTGAGTTCGATCGGTTCGTCGCTCATCGCTTCCCTCGCCTGTATTTTCTGCTGCACCAATCAACCATCCGACGCACCGACGACGTCCCATGGTAGGCGCGCAGGCACGGGGAAAGACCATATTATTTTTGTGCGGCGAAGTGTCGCGGCTGTCGCAAAACCGACACGCGCCAAACCCGACAAAACCGTTGGAAGGCGAAACATTGTCGGACTCTCGCCACGCCATCCCCAGCTAACAATCCTTGAAAATCAATAGTTTGCCTGTTTGGCACAGCCCTTGCTCTACTTCCCGTCAGATCGGCCGGCACCCCCGGCAACGCGGCTTGAGGAGGCGGGACATGGTGACTCTGACGGATGCGGCGGTTTCAACCTTGGAACGGGTCCTGGCGACGTCGGGCGGTGCGGCCGCCGGCTTGCGGATCGCGGTCACCGACGGCGGCTGCGCCGGGCTGAAATACCAGATGGGCCTGGAGGCGGCGGCCGGCGACGACGACGCGGTGCTCAGCTTCGGCCCGGTCACCATCTTCGTCGACGCCAACAGCCAGCCCTTCCTGAGCGGCGTGGTGGTCGATTTTGTCGAGGGCATCGAGGGCTCCGGCTTCAAGTTCGACAACCCGAACGCGACCAGCAGCTGCGGCTGCGGCAAGTCCTTCTCGGCCGGTGAAGGCGGTGGCGGCTCCTGCTCGACCTCCTCGTCCAGCTGCGGATCGTCAGCCCCCTATTCGACCCATTAATCGGGGCCACTGATCCCGCCCCCGGACACTCTTCCCCTAGGCGCGCACCCCACGGAAAGGCAGCAGCGACATGTGGAACTACACCGACAAGGTCAAGGAACACTTCTTCAACCCGAAGAACTCCGGTGTCCTGGACACGGCCAATGCGGTCGGCGAGGTCGGCTCCATCACCTGCGGCGACGCGCTGCGTCTGATGCTGAAGGTCGATCCCGACACACAGATCATCCTGGACGCAAAGTTCCAGACCTTCGGCTGCGGCTCGGCCATCGCCTCAAGCTCCGCGCTGACCGAGATGATCATCGGCAAGACGGTGGACGAGGCGCTGACCCTGACCAACCGCGACATCGCCGAGTATCTGGGCGGCCTGCCGCCGGAGAAGATGCATTGCTCCGTCATGGGTGCCGAGGCCCTGCGCGCCGCCATCGCCAACTACAAGGGCGAGGCGTGGGAAGACGACCATGAGGAAGGCGAGCTGGTCTGCAAGTGCTTCGGCATCGACGCCGCCATGATCGAGCGCGCGGTGACCGTCAACGGCCTGACCACGCTGGAGGAGGTCACCCACTACACCAAGGCCGGCGGCTCCTGCCAGACCTGCCACGAGAAGATCGAAGAGGTGCTGGAAGAGGTGCTGGCGAAGACCGGCGCCCTGAAGCCCGCCAGGAAGCACACCCCCGGCACCGTCGGGCTGGACGCCATCAAGCCGCTGGAGCCGAAGGCCGAACCGGCCGCGGCGCCCAAGCTGACGAACGTCCAGCGCATGCAGGCGATCATGGGCGCCATCGAGGAAATGCGCCCGCAGATCCAGCGCGACGGCGGCGATGTGGAACTGGTCGACATCGACGGCAAGGACATCTACGTCCGGCTTTCCGGCGCCTGCTCCGGCTGTTCGCAATCGGCCGGGACGATGATGGGCGTGCAGATGAAGCTGGTCGAGAAGCTCGGCGAGTTCGTGCGGGTCAAGCCCGCATCCCTCATGCCGGCCCACGCGGGCTAAGGGGAGCCTGATATCATGAGCCAGGGCATCTATCTCGACAACAACGCCACCACCCGCGTTGATCCGGAAGTGCTGCAGGAGATGCTGCCGCTCTTCACCGAGCATTTCGGCAACCCGTCCTCCATGCACGGCTTCGGCGCCGCGGTGGGCGGCAAGATCGAATGGGCGCGCAAGCAGGTCCAGGCCCTGCTCGGCGCCGCCCATGACAGCGAGATCGTCTTCACCTCCGGCGGGACGGAAAGCGACAACACCGCCATCCTGTCGGCGCTGGAGGCCTATCCGAAGAAGCGCGATATCGTCACCAGCGTGGTCGAACACCCCGGCGTGCTGGCGCTCTGCGAGTATCTGGAGAAGAAGCGCGGCTGCAAGGTCCACCGCATCCCGGTGGACAAGCGCGGCAACCTCGACATGGAGGCCTACCGCGCGGCCTTATCCGATCAGGTCGCCATCGTCTCCATCATGTGGGCCAACAACGAGACCGGGACGATCTTCCCGGTGGAGGAACTGGCGCGCATGGCGAAGGAGGTCGGCGCCCTCTTCCACACCGACGCGGTGCAGTCGGTCGGCAAGATCCCGATGAAGCTGGCCGACAGCGCCATCGACATGCTGTCGCTGTCCGGCCACAAGCTGCACGCCCCCAAGGGCATCGGCGCGCTCTACGTCAAGCGCGGCCTGCGTTTCCGTCCGATGCTGCGCGGCGGCCACCAGGAACGCTCGCGCCGCGCCGGTACGGAGAATGCGCCCGGCATCGTCGGGCTGGGCGCCGCCGCCCAACTGGCGCTTGTCCATATGGGCGAGGAGAACACGCGGGTGAAGGCGCTGCGCGACAAGCTGGAACAGGCGATCCTGGCGGTGGTGCCGAGTTGCTTCGTCACCGGCAACCCGGACAACCGCCTGCCCAACACCTGCAACATCGCCTTCGAATATATCGAGGGCGAGGCAATCCTGCTGCTGCTGAACGAGGCCGGCATCGCCGCGTCCTCCGGCTCCGCCTGCACCTCGGGATCGCTGGAGCCGAGCCACGTCATGCGCGCCATGGGCGTGCCCTACACCGCCGCCCATGGCGCCACCCGCTTCTCGCTGTCGCGCGACACGACGGAGGAGGAGATCGACCGGGTCATCGCCGTGGTGCCGGGCATCATCGCCAAGCTGCGCAGCCTGTCGCCCTACTGGCAGCAGGGTGCGGACCGGCCGAAAGAGTTCGCGCCCGTTTATTCGTAACACCGGAATCGCAGGCCGGGTCGATGGCCCGTCCCGGCACCCCGCCCGACGACACCCCGTCGGGGCGGGTCCCCGGCCCGGCCTGCGACACTTCTGAGGGGGCGAAGTACTGTGCCCCCTCCCTAACCCTCCCCCGCGTTCCGCGGGAGAGGGAACTGCCGCCGCTCCTTTGCTGACCCTTACCAAGCGTCCTACCCCCTCTCCCGCGAAGCGGGGGAGGGATGGGGTGGGGGCAATCCGCGGCAACAACTCTCCAGAAGGTGCCCCCATGCCCACCACCTTCGCCACCATCAACGACACCACTTTGCGCGACGGCGAGCAGACCGCCGGCGTCGCCTTCACGCTCGACGAGAAGATCGCCATCGCCAGGGCGCTCGACGCCGCCGGTGTGCCGGAACAGGAGATCGGCATCCCCGCCATGGGCGAGGAGGAGCGCGAGGGCATCCGCGCCGTGGCGTCGCTGGGGCTGAAAGGACGGCTGATGGTGTGGTGCCGCATGCACGACACCGACCTGAAGGCGGCGCTGTCCTGCGATGTCGGCTTCGTCAACCTGTCGATGCCGGTCTCCGACATCCACATCACGAAGAAGCTGAAGCGCAGCCGGGCCTGGGCGCTGGCGGAGATCGAGCGCCGGGTGAAACAGGCGCGCGACCATGGGCTGGAGGTCAGCGTCGGCGGCGAGGATTCCTCCCGTGCCGACATGGATTTCCTGATCGCCGCCGCCACGGTGGCGCAGGAGGCCGGCGCCCGCCGCTTCCGCTTCGCCGACACGCTGGGCGTGCTCGACCCCTTCCAGACGCGCGCCTGCATCGAACGGCTGCGCCGGGCCACTGACCTGGAGATCGAGATCCACGCCCATGACGATCTGGGCCTCGCCAACGCCAACTCGCTGGCGGCGGTGCTGGGCGGCGCCACCCATGTCAACACCACGGTGAACGGCCTGGGCGAGCGCGCCGGCAACGCCCCGCTGGAAGAGGTGGTGGTGTCGCTGAAACACCTCTACCACATCGACAGCGGCGTGGAGACGCGGTCGCTCGGCACCATCAGCGATCTGGTGGAGCGGGCCTCCAACCGGCCGGTGGCGGTCAACAAGTCGATCGTCGGGTCCGCCGTCTTCACCCACGAGGCCGGCATCCATGTCGACGGCCTGCTGCGCGACCGCGCCACCTACCAGAATTTCGACCCGGCCGAGGTCGGGCGCGAGCACCGCATCGTGCTGGGCAAGCATTCCGGCACTGCGGCGGTGAAGCTGGCCTATGAACGGCTGGGCATCGCCTGCGACGACGCGATGGCGCAGGCGGTTCTGCCGCGTGTCCGCGCCCTGGCCACCCGCGCCAAGCGGCCGCCCACGGCCGAGGAACTGCACGCCTTCCTGGAGGCGGCGACATGACCCAGCCCGGTATTGTCGCTCTGCTGCGCGAGGACGTCGCCTGCGTCTTCGACCGCGACCCGGCGGCGCGCAATGTCTTCGACGTGCTGACCTGCTATCCTGGCATCCATGCGCTGGTGATGCACCGCTTCGCCAATGCGGCCTGGCGGCGGGGACTGCGCTGGCCGGCGCGTTTCCTGTCCTATGTCGCGCGCGCGGCAACCAACATCGACATCCATCCCGGCGCCAGCATCGGCCGCCGATTCTTCATCGACCATGGCGCCGGCGTGGTGATCGGCGAGACGGCGGAGATCGGCGACGACGTGACGCTCTATCACGGCGTGACGCTGGGCGGCACCTCCTGGACCAAGGGCAAGCGGCACCCGACGCTGATGGACGGCGTGCTGGTCGGCGCCGGCGCCAAGATCCTGGGGCCGATCACCGTCGGTGCCAACGCGCGGGTCGGCGCCAATTCGGTGGTGACCAAGCCGGTGCCGGATGGCATGACCGTGGTCGGCATCCCCGGCCGGGTGGTGCGGCCGGAAACGCAGCGCCATCCTTCCGGCCGCCATCTTTCCGGGCATGGCATCGACCTGGAACATCATCTGATGCCGGACCCGGTCGGCAAGGCCATCGCCTGCCTGATCGAGCACATCAACCGCATCGAAGCCCGGCTGGATGCCCAAACCGCAACCGTACCGTCACAGTTCCCTGATAAGAACATCCGCTTGTCGGAAATTCGCCCATCCGATCTGCATGGCGATGCCCGTTTGGACGGCGTCGCCTGCAGCGCCTGTGGAAACATCTGCGATCAGGAGGGCTGCGTCCCCTCCCCTTCCACCCAGCAGCATGCGTGAGGAGCCTTCGACGATGAGCGATTTCACCGACGACCTCGACGATCTGGAAACCGCGGAAGACTTCCTGCGCTTCTTCCACGTCACTTACGACCAGCGCGTGATCAACGTGAACCGCCTGCACATCCTGCAGCGCTTCCACGATTACCTGTCGGCGGACCACGGGATGGAGGGACTGGACGACGACGGCATGTCGGCGCGCTATCGCTTCCATCTGGAACGCGCCTATCAGGACTTCGTGGTGTCCAACGCCATCGCGGAAAAGACCTTCAAGGTCCACAAGGAAGAGGCGCGCAAGATGGCCGACCGCTTCGTGCCCCTGGACAGCCTGCTGGGATCGCCGGTCGGCTGAACCGCCGGCGCAAGAGCTTCGACGGAGGGGGCGTCTTGCGGCGCCCCCTTTGCCGTCAGTGGATCTTGCTCTCGTTCCGGCCGCCGTCGCGCCGGTAGACATGGACGTGATAGGCCGCCATCGGGTTCTCGTCGATGTAGCGCAGCAGCTCCTGCTCCGTCCGCGGCGTGGCGTCGCGGATCAGCACCTGCCAGGCGGGCTCCATCGTCGCGCGCAGCGTCTCGTCGTGGGGCAGCATGATGAAGCCGGCCCATTCCGGATCGAAATCCGCGAGATAGCTCTTGGTGTAGTGCTTCATCATCGTCGCATCGTTGACGTTGACGTTTTCCATGTTTTCGAAACAGACACGCAGGTCCATCGCCGGTCTCCTCATGGAAAAGGGAGCGGCCCCGCCGGCCTTCCATAATGGACAGGCGCGGGTCCGCAATGCTCGCTGGTGAAAACAACCCTGAGACAGAGATGGTGCTTCGTACGGGTAAAAAACAAGGGTGCGGCGACATCCTGCGACGCTTCCGCTCCGTGCCCCATGCGTCCGGCGCAGGCTGCGCCATTGGTCATAATCCTGCGCTTTTTGGTTTGCCGATCACTCGGCTCCTGTAAAATCGCTGTGACAGCCCCCTATGCGATCACGATGACAGATCTTACGCCTGCCTCCGACGCTCCCCTGCGCATCCTCATCATTGAAGACGAGAGCCTCGCCGCCATGGCATTGGAGGAAATTCTCGGGATGCTGGGATTCGCCGTCGTCGGGATCGAGGACAATGCCGACGCCGCGGTCGAGGCGGCCGAACGGCTGCGTCCGGATGTCGTGATGATGGACATCCGCCTGCTAGGGCCCCGCGACGGGATCGAGGCGGCGGCGGCGATCCGCGAACGGACCGGCATCCGCTGCATCTTCACCTCCGCCTTCGGCGACCCTGAGACCCGCCACCGTGCCGCGGAGTGCGACCCCTTCGGCTTCGTCCGCAAACCCTACTTCCCGGCCGAGCTGCAGCGGGCGCTGGGCCATGCGGTGGAGGCGTTGAGGGGACGTGGCTGATTACCCCCACCTAGCCTCCCCCGCTGGGCGGGGGAGGGACTGCCGCCACCCTCCCGAACAAGCACTTGCCCCCTCCCCCGCCCAGCGGGGGAGGGTTGGGGTGGGGGCAATCAGCGAGCACTCCCCCAAGACAAATCGGCCCCCGCGCAAGACTGCGCGGAGGCCATCCAGTTCCGGGGGAAGACACCAGACGTACCCGATCAGCCGAACTTGTAGCTGATGCCGTAACCGCCGCGCGGATAGTCCCAGGCGATGTTGCCCTTGTCCTGGCAGACGACGCGGCAGGTGCCGCATTCCAGGCAGCCGTCGGTCACCAGAGTCACGCCGCCCGTCTCGTTCTTGCTGTAGCAGGCGGCCGGGCAGCAAAAGGTGCAGGCCTGTTTCTCACAGCTTTGGCAGGCCTCGACGCTCTTGATCTGTATGTGCGGCCGGCTTTCATCGACGATGTAGCGGTTCTGATAAAGCTTCTCTTCGACCTTCACCATGATGCTCATCGCACGGCCCTCACCAGCTTGATTGCGTCACCGACCAGTCCCATCACCGAGCGGCGCTTGATGAAGGACTTCATGATCTGCTTTTCCTTCGACTTCTTGTCGATGCTGTCCACGGTAAACCAGTTGTGGGCCGCCGCGGTGATTTCGTCGGGATAGGCGCCGAAGAACTGCTTGTTGCCGTGCATGATGCCGGGCAGCTCGCGGTACTTCTTCAGGTCCTTCATGATGAAGCTGTCATCCAGCTTCTTCTTGTAGGCGGCCAGGTTCGACGCGTTGTAGCCCTTGCCGGCGGCCTTCAGCTCGATCACCGTCTCCGCCGCCATCCGGCCCGACGCCATGGCGAGGTTGGAGCCCTCGCGATGGGCGGCGTTGTTGAAGTGGGCGGCGTCGCCGACCACCATCCAGCCGTCGCCATAGAGCTGCGGAACCGCCTTGTAGCCGCCCTCCGGGATCATGTGGGCGGCGTATTCCTTCATCTCCGCCCCTTCGATCAGCGGCTTGATGACGGGGTGGTTCTTCAGGTCCTCCAGCATCCGGTAGGGCGGGCAATCGCCATTCTTGAAGTCGGAGATCAGGCAGCCGATACCGATCGTCAGCGATTCCTTGTTGGTGTAGAGGAAGGCGGTGCCGACCATCCCCTTGGTCACCTTGCCCATGATCTCGATGACGACGCCTTCGTCCTCCTTGATGCCGAAGCGCTGCTGAATCAACTCCGGATCGATGAAGAGGATTTCCTTCACCGCCAGCGCCACATTCTCCGGCGCCGCCTCCACCTGAAGACCGGCGCGCTTGGCCAGCAGGGCGTTGACGCCGTCGGCCATGATGACGACGTCGGCATGGATTTCCCCGCCCTCGCGGTCGGTGCGCACGCCGATCACCTTGCCGGACGGATCGCGGATCAGCTCGGTCACCGTGGTCTCGCAGATCTGCAGGCCGCCGACCTTGCGGATCTGCTCGCCCCACCATTTGTCGATGTTGGCGCGGATGATGGTGTAGCGGTTGGGCTTGTCGCTGTTGAAGGCTTCCGAGCGGTAGTTGGTGCCGACATAGCTGTCGTCGCCCAGCAGCCAGACGCGCTGTTCGATGATGTGGCGCTCGGTCGGGCAATCGTCCCGGAAATCCGGGATGATCTTCTCCAGTTCATGGGCGTACATGATGCCGCCCTGGACGTTCTTGGCGCCGGGATATTCGCCGCGCTCAAGCTGCAGGACCTTCAGCCCCTGCTTGGCCAGCGTGTAGGTCGCGGCGTTGCCGGACGGGCCGGCACCGATGACGATGGCGTCGAACTTTTCGACCATCTCGACAGGCTCCTTTCTCGTCCGGCGGTCAGCCGGCCATGCGGTTGACGGCCATATAATTATTGATGGGGAGCCGGCGGCCGAAGGCATCGGTCAGCGCCGGCAGGATCTTCAGCGCGTCGCCGACCAGCCCGAGATGGGCGAAGTCGAAGATCGTCGCGTTGGGATCGGTGTTGATCGCCAGGATCAGGTCGGACTTTTCCATGCCGACCCGATGCTGGATGGCGCCGGAGATGCCGGCGGCGATGTAGAGCTTCGGCCGCACCGTCTTGCCGGTCTGCCCGACCTGACGGTCGTTGGTCGCCCATCCGGCCTGGACCAGCGGCCGGGTCACCCCGACCTCGGCGCCCAGGACCCGGGCGAGGTCGAAGACCAGCTTCATGTTGTCGACCTTGCCCAGCCCCTTGCCGGCCGACACGATGATGTCGGCGAAGGCCAGCTGCGCCTCGTTCTGCTCGCGGTCGGCGATGAAGTTCAGGACTTTGGTGACGATGTCCTCTTCCCGCAGATCCGGCTGGATTTCGATGACGCGGCCGGTGCGGGCGTCGTCGCGCTCCGGCATCGCCATGACGCGCGGGCGCACCGTCGCCATCTGCGGCCGGTAGGCCAGCGTCTGAATGGTGCAGAGCAGCGTGCCACCGAAGGTCGGCCGGGTGGCGGCCAGCGAGCGGTTATCGGCGTAGATATCCAATTCGGTGCAGTCGGCGGTCAGGCCGGTCGCCAGCGTGGTGGCGATGGCGCCGGCCAGATCGCGTCCCAGCGTGGTGGCGCCCAGCAGCACGATCTCCGGCTTGTGGGTGTTCACCACCTCGGTCATCACGCGGCAGTAGGGATCGGTGCGATAGTCGGCCAGCGCCGGGTCGGTCACCTTGTAGACGATGTCGGCGCCATAGCTGATGGCGTCGCCGCAGATGCGGTTCAGGTCGGGGCTTTCGGCACCCAGCACCACGGCACCCACCTCCACCCCCAGCTTGTCGGCCAGCTTGCGGGCTTCGCCCAGCAGTTCCAGCGACACGGAATGGACGATGCCGCGCTCCTGCTCCACGATCACCCAGACGTTCTTGTAAACCTTCAGGTGTTCGGGAAGCTGGAACTTGCGGCCCTGGGGCTTGCTCGGTTCGCTCATCGTCGGGTCTCCCGCGGATGGATCGTCAAAGCCCGGCCGCGGCGCGGGCGAGCAGGTCGCCAGCCAACTTGGGCTGGGCGGCGAAGATGGCGTCGATGGCGGCGGCGGCCATCGCGTCGGGCGTATCGGATGCGGCCTCGATCATCTTGGCCTTCTCGGCGCGCGGCTTCGGCACGAACACCTTCGACACCACGGTCGGCGAGCCCTTCAGCCCGACGCGCCCCTCCTCGGCACCGGTGAAGTCGCGGCTCCAGGTCTTCAGCTCGTAGCGGGCGGCGCGGAACAGGTCGTCCATCTTGCCGAAGCGGATGGTGTTGGTGCCCTCCAGCATGGTGATCATGCAGGGCAGCTTGGTCTTCAGCACCTGCACGCCGCCTTCGGAGCGGCGCTGCACCACGATCTCCTTGGACGCGATGTTCAGATCCTCGATCTTGGTGATGTAGGTCAGCTGCTCGAAGCCGAGACGGGTGGCGATGCCGGGGCCGACCTGGGCAGTGTCGCCGTCGACCGTCTGCTTGCCGCAGAAGACGATGTCGACTGGTTCCTCCTCCGCCAGCTTCTGGATGGCCGAGGTCAGGGCGTAGGAGGTCGCCAGCGTGTCGGAGCCGGCGAATTTGCGGTCGGTCAGCAGCACCGCGTCGTCGGCCCCCAGCGACAGCGCCTTGCGCAGCGAGGTCTCCGCCATCGGCGGCCCCATGGTCAGCACGGTGACGCGGGCGCCCACCTTGTCCTTCAGCCGCAGCGCCTCTTCCAGCGAGAACAGGTCGAAGGGGTTGATGATGGCGGGCACGCCCTGCCGCATGATGGTGTTGGTGACGGGATGGATGCGGATCTGGGCGCTGTCGGGCACCTGTTTGATACAGACGACGATGTGCATCCCGTTCTCCTTGGCTTCCGCTCTCGCTGTGACGCGCATGTGGGTTTGGGGCCGGCACCGGGCCGGGATACACCCAGAACAGCAAGCGGCGTGCCAGCCGGCGCAAGCCGGCCAAGTCACGGGAAATGCAGGATTTTTCTGAGGAGCGGGACGCGCCTCACACTTGTCGCAAAGGCGACAAGGGGACGCTCATGTCGGTTTCGCTACAGCCTCTACTACAGCCGCTGCGGGTGCGGGATCAGACCGCCTCGATGTGGGCGATGACGCGGTCCAGCTCGATGCCGACGCGGGCGACCAGGGCGGCGATGCCCTCCAGCCGGTGGTCGATCACCGCCAGCTCCACCGCATCGGCGGCGGCGGCGAGGTCGCGGGCGCCGACAGTACGCGAGGACCCCGCCAGCTTATGCGCGGCCTGCCGCACCTCGTCCCAGATCTCGCCGGCCAGCGCATCCATCAGCCAGCGATGCGAGGCGCTGTTGGAGGTGACGAACTCGCCCAGCAGATGCCGGACGAACTCGCCGTCGCCATCGAACAGCGCGGTCAGCGCTTCAAGGTCGAGCGGCGGCAGGTCGGCGATTGCGGGGGTTGGCGGAGATGCCGACTGAGGGGAGGGTTGCTGCAACTCGTCGTTCATCGCTTCCATGCCTTCCGAAGCTTCGCACGGCTCCGCCCCCTCCCAGCCCTTGCCGTCCGCAGGGGGCAGGAAACGGTCGACCACTTGGCGCAGATCGGCGAGGCTGACCGGCTTGGCCAACGTGTCGTCCATGCCCGACGCCAGGCAAAGCTGCGCTTCGTTTTCCGTCGCGTTGGCGGTGATGGCGACGATGGGCAGGCGCGGGCCTCCACCGGCCGCCTCGGCAGCGCGGATGCTGCGGGCCAGTTCCATGCCGTCCATCTCCGGCATCTGGCAGTCGGTCAGCAGCAGGCCATGGCCGCCGGCCCGCCACATCGCCAGCGCCTGGGCGCCATCCTCCGCAGTCTCCATCACATGGCCGAGTAGGGTCAGTTGGCGCTGGATGACCTGACGGTTGGTCG
Organism: Azospirillum sp. TSH20; assembly: GCF_003115935.1. Taxonomy (NCBI): domain Bacteria; kingdom Pseudomonadati; phylum Pseudomonadota; class Alphaproteobacteria; order Rhodospirillales; family Azospirillaceae; genus Azospirillum; species Azospirillum sp. TSH20. The sequence goes on along the minus strand of NZ_LGQU01000072.1, from coordinate 51,423 downwards.
GATGATCCTCCGCCACCAGGATCAGCCGGCCCTGCGCCCGTGCCTCCTCCACCGTGGGCAGGCGGCGTCGGCCGGCCGCCGGGGTGGCGGGTTCCGGTTCGGGATGGCGATCGGTACGGCCCCCCTCCCCTACCGCCATCCGCCCGGCGGCGGCCAGGATGGCGCGGACCAGCCCGCCCCGCCGCACCGGCCGGCCGAGAACCACGGTCCCGGCGCCGGACGCGCCCAGTTCCGCCGCGTCGCCCGCGGTCAGCGCGTCGCCGCCGATCAGCACGCGTCCGCGCACCCGGCCGCGCGGGTCATTGTCCAGCGCAGCAAGGTCGGTGCCCAGCGTGGAGACCAGCACGTCACAGGCGGCGGTCGGCAGCAGGGTGCGCAAGGCCGCCTCGGCGTCGGCCGCCTCCACCAGTTGGGCGCCGTCGGCATTCAGATAGCGGGCGAGGAAGCCGCGCTCCTGCGCATCCGCCGCCAGAAGAAGCACGGTCACCCCCTGCAGCGGCGCCCGCTGCGTCGGGGCGGGCTCGATCGCCGCCGGGACCAGATCGGCGGCGAAGGTGAACCAGAAGGTCGAGCCGACATTGACCTCGCTGATGACGCCGATGTCGCCGCCCATCAGTTCGGCCAGACGCCGGCAGATCGACAGTCCAAGCCCGGTGCCGCCGAAACGCCGGGTGGTCGATGCCTCCGCCTGGGTGAAGGGGCGGAACAGGCGAACCTGATTCTCCTTGGAGATGCCGATGCCGGTGTCGGTCACGGCGACGCGGATGGTGACGCGGTCGCCGTCGAACTGCGCCAGTTCCACCCGCATGGTCACCGAACCGGACTGGGTGAACTTCACCGCATTGCCGGCGATGTTGAACAGCACCTGCCGGATGCGGACCGGATCGCCGACGACCTCCGCCGGCAGATCGGGGTCAATGTAGGTGACCAGCGACAGCCCCTTGCCCCGTGCACCCGGCGCCAGCGTTTCGGCCACCCCCTCCACCACATTGGCGAGGGAGACCGGCACCCGCTCCAGGTCGAGCCGCCCGGCCTCGATCTTCGAGAAGTCGAGGATGTCGTTGATGATGGTCAGCAGCGCACCGGCCGACTCCCGCACCACGCTGACCAGCTCGCGCTGGTCGCCGGTCAGGCTGGTGTGCTCCAGCAGTTCCAGCATGCCCTGGATGCCGTTCATCGGCGTGCGGATCTCGTGGCTCATCGTCGCCAGGAACAGCGACTTCGCCTGATTGGCCGCCTCCGCCTCCGACCGCGCCGCCTCCGCCGCCTCCCGCGCCGCCACGAGGTCGCGCGTGCGTTCCGCCACTTGGCCCTCCAGGCTGCGGTTCAGCTCGGTCAGTTCCTCGTACAGGTGGACGTTGTCGAAGCCGATGGCGACCTTGGCGCAGAACACCTCCAGCAGCCTGCGCTCGTCCGCCGTCAGCGCCCGCCCATGGCCGAGATAGACCGCGGTGTCGTGGTGCCGGGTGGCGGAGCGGAAGACCAGAACACTGTGGCCGCGTTCGTAGCGGTTGCGGCCGTCGGCCAGCGCCGCCGTCACCGCCTGCACCGCATCGGGCGGCAGGGCCAGGAACAGCGGCGTCCCTTCCATCCCGACATGGCAGCCGGCGCCGCCAAGCACCAGCGGCTCCGCCGGCCGCGGCCCGTCGGACAGGCGGCTGACCAGCGCCACCCCGTCACCCTGCGGGCAGACGCCGACGATCTGCGCCACGGCATGGCGCACGAACTCCGCCATCGTCCGCTTGCCCAGCAGGGTGGACGAGGAGTCGAGGATGCGCTCCAGCCCCTCGCGGTGGTCCTCGATGGCGGTGATGTCCTGGTAGCCGCGGAGCGCGGCGACGACGGAGGTGAACAGCTTCTGCGCCGTCAGCTCCGTCTTCGATTTGTAGTCGTTGATGTCGTAGCTGAGGATGACGTCGCGTTCCGGCGCCTGCCCCGGCTGGCCGGTGCGCAGGATGATGCGCACACGGCGGTTGCTCAGTTCGTTGCGGATGTAGCGGACCAGACGCAGGCCGGCATCGTCGGACTCCATCACGACGTCCAGCAGGATCACCGCGATGGCCGGGTTGTCGCGCAGCACCCCGCGCGCCTCCGCCGCGGTGGCGGCCGACAGGAACTGCGCCGGGCGCCCTTCGAAGGCGAAGCCGCGCAGCACCATCTTGGTGGTGGCGTGGATGGCGGGGTCGTCGTCGACGATCAGGATCAGCCAGGGTTCGACCGGTTCGACAGCCTCGGCCGCCACCTCGACGGCGGGTTCCTCCTCCGCGAACAGGAATTCGTCGCTCATCACGGCCCCCCGGCGAAACAACCGCGCTTTTTCCACCCCGGCGCGCGGGCGACCTTATCATATGTCGGGGAATGGCCGCCAGTTCGGCCCCCGGCCGGCACCGTCAGGTGGTGCCGGCAGGCGGAAAGGGTGGATTTGCCGGGCGGCAGCCGCCATGGTGACGCCGTTTTCCATCGCGCATGTGCCGTCATGAATTTGCTTGCCTGCATCCACGACAAGGCCCCGTTGATCGAAGCGCGGGATCCCGACCTGGGCGACCTGTTCCCGCCGGGCTTCCTCGACCTGTACGAGGTGCACAGCTACCGCAACGCCGCGCGCATCCTGGCCTATGCCTGCACGGGCGAGTTCCGCGAGATCACCGAACGGCTGATGGAGTTCCGCATCCGCACCGAGGACATCGTGGCGTCGGGCGGCAACAAGTCGCAGATCGCCAAGACGATGGAGCGGATGCTGAACCCGCTGGGCTGGAACGAGACGCGCATCCGCGGCGACCTGTTCATCACCAAGATGATCGTGACCCACGAGGAAAAGCGCCGCGTCGCCGGCAAGAACCGTGGCCAGACCGTGACCGAGCAGCGCCAGCGCGAGGAGCTGTACAAGGTCAACGGCTTCATCGACGGGCACAAGATCGACTTCGTGAAGGAGCGCGTGTCCTTCGACCTGGAATGGAACAGCAAGGACCAGACCTTCGACCGCGATCTCTACGCCGCCCGCACCTTCTATGAATGCGGCATCATCAATGCCGGCGTGCTGCTGACCCGCAGCGCCGAACTGATCCCGCTGTTCACCGAGGTGGCGCGGCGGGTGGAGATGAAGAACTTCCAGAACAAATACGGCGCCAGCACCACCTGGATGAAGAAACTGCTCTACCGCCTGGACGCCGGCCGCGGCGGCGGCTGCCCGGTGCTGGCGCTCGGCATCCGCCCGGCGGTGGTGTCGGATTTCGAGGAATGGAAGGACAGCCACCCGATCGTCCGCCAGACGGCCACCTTCGACGTCGACACCGGGGCGGAGGATGAGGACGATCTGTGGTGAGGGTGGGACTGCGGTGTGTCCCCACCAACTCTCACGCAAACTTGCGGTCGGTCAGCAGCAGGCGCACCGCGAAGCCCAGGAACAGAACGCCGGCGATGCCGTCCATCGCCGTCCGCACCCGCGGGCTGGACAGCACCCGCCGCGCGGCTCCGGCGCTGAGTGCCGCGATGCCGACCAGATAGATGCCGCCCAGCACCGAGATGATGTTGCCGAGAATGAAGGTCTGCAGCGCCACATGGCCCAGGTCGGGGGCGATGAACTGCGGCACGAAGGCCAGTTGGAACAGGATGATCTTCGGGTTCAGCAGGTTGGTCAGCAGCGCCTGGACGAAGACACGGCCCGCAGGCGCCGGGGCCGGAGCCTCAACCACGACCGCGGGCTCGGCGCCGCGGCTGGCCCAGACGCTCCACAGCGACCGCAAGCCGATCCAGGCGAGATAGGCGCCGCCGGCATAACGCAGCAGGTCGAACAGCGATGCCGACGCCGCGATAAGGGCGGAGATCCCGGCGGCGGCCAGCAGGGAATGGACGGTGTTGCCGACACAGATGCCCACCGTCGCCACCACCCCGGCCTGCCGGCCGTCGGCGATGCTGCGGGTCAGCACCAGAAGCGAGTCCGGTCCCGGCGCCAGAACCAGGACGCAGACGGCGACCATATAGAGTTGCAGCAGATGGAGGTCGAGCGGCAGGGCCATCGCGGGCGAACCTTGAAGGACGGTGGGGCGGGCGTTCAATCCGGCCAGCGGCGGTGAATCCACAGCCATTGCGCCGGCCTGTCGCGGATCCAATCCTCCAACAGACGGTTCAGCCGTTCCATCAGAATTCGCGCATCCGCATTGCGGTCGCCGCTGGTCGGGTATTCCTCCGGCGGCAGGACGGTGATGCGGAAATGCGCGCCCTCCAGCCGCTCGGTCCGCGTTGGACACAGCGGCAATTGCATCTTCATGCCCAGCACGGCGGCGGCCGGCGCGGTCATGGCGTCGCGGCCGAAGAAGGGGACGGGAATGCCGTCATTCATCTTCTGGTCGATCAGCATGCCGACATGGCCGCCCTTGGTCAGGTAACGAAGCAGGATTCTGGCCCCCTCCGGTCCCTTGGGGATCTGAGTGCCGGTCGCCGCTCCGCGCAGCTTCACCAGCAAATCACCGACGATCGGGTTGTTGGGCGCGCGATAGACCACCCCCAAATCCAGCCCGTGCATGCGGGCGGCGACCGATTGAACCTCCCAGTTCGCCAGATGGCCGGAGACCAGGATGCCGGCCTTGCCGTCCTCGCGCAGCGCATTGACATATTCGACGCCGACCACTTCGGTGCGTTCGCGGCCGATCTGCTCCAGATGCGGGTATTCGGCGATGGTGCGGCCCAGATTGTCCCACATGCCGCGCAGGATCGCGTCGATTTCCGCCCTGCCCTTCTCCGGAAAGGCCCGCGTCAGGTTGCGCCGCGCGCGGGCGCTGTTGGGCAGCCACGGCCCCACCGTCCGTCCGATCCAGCCGCCGAGCGCCGAGGCCCGGTCGAGGGGCAGCACCCGGAACAGCCAGCAGACGGTGTGGACAAGCGCCGCCTCCACCGGATAGCCGATCCGGCGCGTCAGCCATTTCTGCAGCGGACTACGCGGCTTGGCCATCGGGGCTTCCCTTCAGCAACACGTAGGTCAAAAGCATGGAGAGCGCCCGCTCGTCGGCCCAGCGCACCGACACCGGCAGGATGGCGACCTGCGCCCGCAGGTCCGGCGGCAGGCGCACGGCATCCTTGGCGGTGGTGACAGGCACGGCGCCCAGCGCCGCGGCACGATCGACCAGGGCCGCGACCTCGGCCGCTCGGTAGGGGTGGTGGTCGGCGAAGGGCACCCGCCCGACCACGCGGGCGCCGAGCGCCTCCAGCGTGGCGAAGAACTTCTCCGGCCGGCCGATGCCGGCGAAGGCCAGGACGTCGCGTCCGGCCAGCAGGGCGGCGGCCTCGGGTTCGGGCTCCAGCCGCGCCGCCAGCACCGGCCGCACGCCGGCCAGCGCCGCCAGACCGTGGCGGTCCTCGCCCAGGATCACCAGCGCGTCGGCGCGCGCAAGGCCGTCGGCCACCCGTTCCCGCAGCGGTCCCGCCGGCACCAGCCGGCCGTTGCCGAATCCGACGGCGCCGTCGGCGACGATCAGCGCCAGATCCTTGTGCAGGGCCGGGTTCTGGAACCCGTCATCCATGACGATGGCCCCTGCCCCGGCAGCGACCGCGCACTCCGCCCCCGCCAGCCGGTCGCGCGCCACCCAACAGGGAGCGGCCCCGGCCAGCAGCAGCGCCTCGTCACCGACATCGGCGGCGCCATGGCGGCCGGGATCGACCGCCAGCGGACCGGCCTCCCGCCCGCCATGGCCGCGGGTCAGCGCATGGACGGCGATCCCGCGAGCCTGCAGCGCCGCGATCAGCGCCAGCCCGACCGGTGTCTTGCCGGCACCGCCAGCCACCAGATTGCCGACACAGGCAACCGGAACGCCGACCCGGCGCGGAACGGTCCCGGCAAGGCGCCGCCGTCCGGCCAGCCCATAGAGCGCCCCCAGCGGCGCCAGCAGGGTCGAGGCAAGGCCGGGCGGCCGATACCAGAAGGCGGGGGTCTTCACGGCTCCGCGTCCCCTCAGGCAGCGGTCCGGATGCCGGCGGCGCCCAGCACCGGGGACAGCGCCCCCAGCGCCCGGTCAATGATCCGCCGGTTGTCCGCCATCACCCGAGCCGCCCCCGCGACGATGCGTTCGCGCGCCCGGTCGTCGGTCAGCAGCCGCCGGGCCTCGCGGGTCAGCGCATCGCCGTCCGCAACCGGCAGGGCGCCGCCGGCGGCCTCCAGCATGTGGGTGATCTCGCCGAAATTGAACATGTGCGGGCCGTACAGCACCGCGCAGCCCAACTGCGCCGGCTCCACCGGGTTCTGGCCGCCATGGGGGATGAAGGAGCCGCCCATGCACACCACCGGCGCGGCACGGTAGAACAGCCCCAATTCGCCCATGGTGTCGGCGATGTAGACGGCATGCTCCGGCCCCGGCAGCAGGTGCCCGGCCGTGCGCTGCAGAACCGCCAAACCGCGCGCCCGCATCAACTCGGCGATGGCGTCGCCACGATGGGCATGACGCGGTGCGATGACCGTCAGCAGGCCGGGCAGAGCCGGGGCCAGCGCGGCATGGACCGCCGCGGCGATCTCGTCCTCCCCCGGGTGGGAGCTGGCGAGCAGCCAGACAGGCCGGCCGGCCAGGGCAGCGCGCAGCGGCTCCATCGCGTCGGATGCGGCGGGAGGCGGCTCGGCGGAAAATTTCAGGTTGCCGACGCTGGCGACGCCGGAGGCGCCCAGCCGGCGCAGCCGCTCCGCATCGCCTTCGGTCTGGGCCAGCGTGACCTGGAAGGTGGACAGCAAGCCGCCGATCAGACCGGGCGCGTTGCGCCAGCGGGAAAAGCTGCGTTCGGACATGCGGGCGTTGACCAGCGCGGCCGGGATCGAGCGGGCGCGGATGCCGGCCAGCAGGTTCGGCCAGATCTCCGATTCCGTCCACAGCACCGCGTCGGGCCGCCAATGGTCGAGGAAGCGATCGACGGCGTCCGGCAAATCGACCGGCACATATTGATGGATGGCGCGCTCCGGCAGCCGCCGCCCCATCAGCTCGGCCGAGGTGACGGTGCCGGTGGTCATCAGCACGGTCAGGTCGGGTGCGCTGTCCAGCAGCCGGCCGATCAGCACCAGGACCGAATTCGCCTCCCCCACGCTGGCCGCGTGGATCCAGGCCAGCGGACCGTCCGGCCGGGCGCGCGAGGCCATGCCGAACCGCTCCGCCTGACGGGCGGGGTCTTCCTTGCCGGCGGCGCGGCGGCGGTCGAGATAGAGGCGCACCGCCGGCCCGGCGACGGTCGTCAGGCCACGGTAGAGGGATTGCAGCATCAAGGCCCGGAACTGGAAACGTACGACAACGGGCGCGTTGCCGGTCCCCCTGATACGGACAACCGGCGACGCGCCCGGCGGCACCTTAGCACGCGGCAACCATTCCGTAACAGGGGACGGTGCGATGGAGCTCCCTCACCGCTCCGCCAGCGCCAGCTTGGCGCCCAGCGCCGCGAAGGCGGCAGCGAAGCTGCGGCGCATCCAGGCAATCACCCGCGGGCGGGAGACCACTTGATCGCGCACCGCGGCGGCGAACAGGCCGTAGACGACGAAGACCGCGAAGGTCAGCGCCATGAACACGCCGCTGAGTTCCAGCATGCGGGCGAGCGGCTGCGGGTCGGCGTCGCTGACGAACTGCGGCAGGAAGGCCAGGAAGAAGATCGACAGCTTCGGGTTCAGCACATTGACCAGCACCGCCCGCAGGATCATCCGCCCGGCGGAGTGCTTCGTCCCGTCCGCCTCGACGCTCAGCGACCCTTGCTCCTTCAGCGTCGCCCACGCCATGTAGAGCAGATAGAGCACGCCCAGGATCTTCAGCCCCTGGAACGCCACCGCGCTGGTGTGCATCAGGGCGGCCAGTCCCAGCACCGCCGCCGCCATGTGCGGCACGATCCCCAACGTGCAGCCGAAGGCCGTCACCGCGCTGGCGCGCGCGCCCTGCGACAACCCTGCCGCCAGCGTCAGCAGCACCCCGGTTCCGGGCGAGGCGACGACGATCAGGGAGGTGATGAGGAAGTCGGGGGTCATGGCCGGGAACCTCGCGCGGGAGTGATGATCCGGCGAAATGGAACCATGGCACCCGATCTTCGCCAAGCGGAATGCGGTCCCCCGCTTACGTAAACGGCCGCAGGTTCGACAGGAACTGTTCGGCCGAGCGGCGCCAGGAATAGCCCAGCGCATAGTCCCGGCAGGTCTGCGCCGGGATCGCCAGCGCGCCTTCGACCGCCCGCTTCAAATCTTCGTCCAGGCAGCCGGCACCGGAGCCGTCGACCACGTCCAGCGGGCCCGGCACCGGGTAGGCCGCCACCGGCACGCCGGAGGCCAACGCCTCCAGCAACACCAGCCCGAAGGTGTCGGTGCGCGACGGGAAGACGAAGACGTCGGCGGCGGCGTAATGCTTGGCCAGTTCCTCGCCATGCTTGGCGCCGACCCAATGGACGCCGGGGTATTTGCGCTGCAACTCCTCCCGCGCCGGGCCGTCGCCGACCACCACCTTGGTGCCGGGCAGGTCGAGGCGCAGGAAATCCTCCAGGTTCTTTTCCACCGCGACGCGGCCGACATACATCGACACCGGGCGCGGCAGATCGAGGAAATCCTTGTCGCGGGGCCGGAACAGCTCGGTATCGACGCCGCGGGTCCAGCGGCGGATGTTGGCGAAACCGCGGTGCGTCAGCGCGTCCTCGATGGTCTGGGTCGCCACCATCACCGCCGAGGACGGCTTGTGAAACCGGCGGACCACCGCATAGGACAAGGCCAACGGGATCGGTGCGCGGTCGCGCACATATTCGGGAAAGCGCGTGTGATAGGCGGTGGTGAAGGGCTTGCCATGCTTCAGGCAATAGGACCGCGCGGCGAAGCCCAGCGGCCCTTCGGTGGCGATGTGGATGCAGTCGGGCCGCATGCCCTCGATCATCGCCCACAGCCGCCGTTTCGCCCCCAGCGCCAGCCGGATTTCCGGATAGGTCGGCATCGGCAGGGTGCGGAAGCGGTCGGGACCGATCACCTCGACACTGTGCCCCATCGCCTCCAGCTCATCGCGCACGGTGCCGATGGTGCGCACGACGCCGTTCACCTGCGGGTGCCAGGCGTCGCTGACGATCAGGATGTTCACGCCGCTTCCCGTTCCTTCGCCGTCAGCTTGCCCGCACTGGGACCAGGGGCCGGCAGCCGCTGCGCCATGACCTCCGTCCAGTGGATGATCTCCAGCGCGCCGCTGTCGTGCTCGACCAAGGCGGTACAGGACTCGACCCAATCGCCGTCGTTGCAATAGAGGATTCCTTCGATATCGCGCATCTCGGCGGTGTGGATGTGGCCGCAGACGACGCCGTCGACCTTGCGACGGCGGGCTTCCTCGCCCAGGGCTTCTTCGTATTTTCCGATGAACTCGACCGCGGTCTTGGCCTTATGCTTCAGGTAGGCCGACAGCGACCAGTAATTGAAGCCCAGCCTGCGCCGGATCCAGTTGAACAGGGTGTTGACGTGCAGCAGCGTGACATAGGCGTGGTCGCCCAGCAGGGCCAGCCACTTGGCGTAGCGCACCACCGCGTCGAATTTGTCGCCGTGGGTGATCAGCAGGCGCCGGCCGTCGGCGGTGGTGTGGACCCATTCGTCCACCACATGCACCCCGCCGAACTGCAGGCCGACATAGTCGCGCGCCGCCTCGTCATGGTTGCCGGGGATGTAATAGACCTCCACACCCTTGCGGGCGCGGCGCATGATCTTCTGCACCACGTCATTGTGGGCCTGCGGCCAGTACCAGCTTTTCTTCAGCCGCCAGCCATCGACGATGTCGCCGACCAGGAACAGGTGATCCGATTCAGTGTGTTTCAGGAAATCGAGAAGCAGCTCCGCCTGACAGCCGCGCGTTCCCAGATGAACGTCGGATATCCAAATGCTGCGGTAGCGCTTGACCGCTGGGACGGCGTCCATCTTCCGCTCCGTCGTCGCCATGGCCGGTGGCCATCAAGACAACTGCCGTATAAAGGAAAGCGGCATACCTTGACAATGATTTGGAACACCCGCACCTATTCGCCACGGATATTTCTTATATCGTCATCTTCTTGCATCTTTACTGCAACGGAACCGCCGTGATCCCTTCACGGTTTTGCAACAGAAGGCGCCCCACGCGCCGGTCAGGGAGAGCGAATCGGTGCGCGACACGGTGCTGATGAACGAGGTTCCGGCGATTGATGGCGGCGGGGATGCGGCGGTCGATGTGCGGCGGCTTCTGGTGATCCACAACCCGACGGCCGGCGGGCGGCGGGCGCGGCGGCTGCGCGCGGTTGTCTCCCGGTTGGAGGCGCGCGGCCTGTCGGTCACCGTCAAGCCGACGGGCAAGCGCGGCGATGCCGAGGCCTTCGCCCGCGAGGCCGATCCCGCCGACGTCGATGCGGTGATTGCGGCCGGCGGCGACGGCACCATCAACGAGGTCATCAATGGACTGGCCGTTCATGCCGAAACGGGCCGGCCGCTGCCGCTCGGCATCGTGCCGATGGGCACCGCCAATGTGCTGGCGGCCGAACTGGGCCTGACGACCGACCCGGAGCGCATTGCCGCGGCGATTGCCGGCGGACGGCGGACGATGATCTGGCCGGCACAGGCCAACGGGCGCGTGTTTTCGCTGATGGCCGGGGTCGGGCTGGACGCGCGGGTGGTGGAGCGGGTCGATCCCAGGGTGAAGCGGCTGATCGGCAAGGGCGCCTATGTGGCCGAAACGCTGGTGCAGTTGGCGACCCGGCCGGACCACCGCTATCGGGTGACGCTGGACGACGGCCCGCCGCAGGAGGTGGCGTCGGTCATCGTCGCCAAGGGGCATTTCTACGGCGGCCGGTTCATCTGCGCGCCGGATGCGCGGCTGACCGCGCCGGAACTGCATGTCTGCCTGTTCCCGCGCGGCGGGCGGCTGAATGCGTTGCGCTATGTCTGGGGCGTCACCGCCGGGCGGCTGGCGCGCTTTCCGGAGTATCGCGTGGTGACGGCGAAGCGGGTGCGGATCGACGGGCCGGCGGATGACGGGCTGTTCGCCGACGCGGTGCAGGGCGACGGCGACGTGCTGGCGCGGCTGCCGGTGGAGATCACGCTGGCGGGGTGGCGGTTGCCGGTGCTGGCGGGGTGAGAGCCAATCACCGTGAGGGTGGCAGGCCCCTCGCCGCCCTCGCCTGCTCCTGCAGCGCGACGTAATGGTGCCAGACCAGCCGCGCAGCCAGCGAGCGGTAGGGCCGCCAGGGCTCCGCCACCTCGATCAGCTGCTTCGCCGTCGGCTTGTCGGCCCAGCCCTTCAGCCGCTGGACGCCGAGCTGGATCGCCAGATCGCCGATGGGCCAGATGTCCGGCCGGTCGAGCGTGGTCATCAGATAGACCTCGGCGCTCCAGCGGCCGATGCCCTTCAGCGCGACGAGCTGGGCGATCGCCTCTTCGTCGGGCAGGTCATGGATGACGTCGAAATCGAGCCGGCCGCTCGCCACCGCCTCGGCAAGGCCGCGGGCATAGCCGATCTTCTGGCGGGAGAAGCCGCAGGCGCGCAAATTCTCGTCGTCCAGCGCCAGGATGGCTTCAGGCGTAACGTCGCCGCCCAGCCGGTCCTGCAGCTTGGCCCACAAGGCCAGCGCCACCTTGGTGGAGAGCTGCTGCTCCATCACCATGCGCAGCAGGCCGACGAATCCGGTCGGCCGGGTGAAATCGCGGATCACCGGGCCGCCGACGCGCAAACATTCGGCAAAAATGGGGTCGAGCGCAGCCAGATGTTCAACGCTCATCGGCCGCGCTCCACTCCAGACAACCGTTAGATCAGGCCACCAGCTCGATGGCGTAGTCCTCGATCACGGTGTTGGCGAGCAGCTTGCTGCACATCGCCTCGACCTCTTTGCGGGCGGTCGCCTCGTCGGTGCTCTTGAGCTGCAGCTCAATCACCTTGCCGGCGCGGACGTCCTCGACGCCGTCGAAGCCCAGCGTGTGCAGCGCGTGCGCGATGGCCTTGCCCTGGGGGTCGAGAACGCCGCGCTTGAGGGTGACGTGAACCTTGGCCTTCATCGGATGTCCGCTCGCTTTGGGGTGTTGGTGGAGGGGGTGGTTATTGGATGGCAGTCACTGGATCGTCTTGGGGCCCTTGACGTCGCTCGGCCCGCCTTCCGGCAGGATGCCGAGGCGCCGCGCGACCTCCTGATAGGCTTCCTCGACGCGGCCCAGGTCCTGACGGAACCGGTCCTTGTCCAGCTTCTCGTTGGTCTTGACGTCCCACAGGCGGCAATTGTCGGGGCTGATCTCGTCCGCCAGGACGATCCGCATCTCCTCGTTCTCCCACAGCCGGCCGAATTCCAGCTTGAAATCCACCAGCTTGAGCCCGATGCCGAGGAAAAGGCCGGACAGATAGTCGTTCACGCGAAGCGACAGCGCGACCATGTCGTCGAGGTCCTGCGGAGCCGCCCAGCCGAAGGCGGTGATGTGCTCCTCGGAAACCATCGGATCGTTCAGCTCGTCCGACTTGTAGTAGTATTCGATGATCGACCGCGGCAGCGGCGTGCCTTCGGGAATGCCGAAGCGGCGCGACAGGCTGCCGGCGGCGACGTTGCGCACCACGACCTCGATCGGGATGATCTCGACCTCGCGCACCAGCTGCTCGCGCATGTTCAGGCGGCGCATGAAGTGCGTGGGCACGCCGATCTCGGACAGACGGCTCATCAGATACTCGGAGATGCGGTTGTTCAGCACCCCCTTGCCGGTGATGACGCCCTTCTTCTGGTTGTTGAAGGCGGTGGCGTCGTCCTTGAAGTATTGCACCAGGGTGCCCGGCTCCGGCCCTTCGAAGAGTACCTTGGCCTTGCCTTCGTAGATGCGCCGGCGTCGTGTCATCGCGTGATCGTCCAAATACGTAAGGACCGGTCAAGCGAGCTTGCCGGCCCAGGAATGTGCCAGAGTGATATAGCAAGCCGGGTGCACGAACACAACGACGGGGGCGGGAGGGCAGGATTGTGCGGTCGCTGATCCCGAAAGGCGCGGCGTCGGAGGCAAGATCTCCACGGATGTCACGGATTTGAACACGGATTTCACGGATGTGGCGTTCCGAAGCTGTGGACTGCCTGAAAAGCCGGACCGTCCGCAAGATCAAAAAAATCCGTGTAATCCGTGTCTAAATCCGTGACATCCGTGTCAATCTTGTCGGCCGGTATGTGCCTGACCCGGTTAGCCGCACTCTCTCACAGTTCCACCGGCGCATAGGGCACGGCATGCGGGCGGCCGGGGGCGAAGTGCCAGATCGGGTTCAGGTCGGGCCGCTCCACCCGCGGCACCGCCAGCAGGGAGCTGGACGAGGTGCCGAATCCGTTCGGCAGCAGGAAGTCCATGGCGCCGCGCTCGTCCGGCGTGCCTTCCCAGATGCGGCTGCCCATCAACTCCGGCCAGCCGCCCCAGGCGAAGGACTCCGCGTCGGAGACGTCCACGGCCGGTGGCACCGCATGCTCGAACAGCGGGCGATAGAAGGCGGTGCGCGGGTCCTGCGGGTCGTCCAGCTCGAAGGCGGTCAGCATGTGGACGCCGGCGGGGATCGACGACACCTCCGGCCGGTGGCGCGGGTTGGCGCCGCGATGGACGACCAGATAGGCGTCGCGGTTGTCGGCGATCACCAGATTGAAGGGGCGATAGGCACGGATGTCGAGGTCCGCGAAGCTGCGCGCGGCATCGGCGGCGTCGGCATGGTCCAGCGCGTCCAGCACCAGTTCGCCGCGCGACCGCTTGCCGGCCTCCGGCCCCAGCGTGCCGAAGCGGTTGAGGATGACCGCCACCACCCCCTCGTCGTTCAGCCCCATCCAGGAGCCGCCGGCCAGTTCGTCCAGCCCGGCGACCACGTTCGGGCGGTCGGGCCAGTGGCGGGCGGGGGGAAGCCAGGGGCGCCCTGTCATCTCGTCACGGTTTCCGGCGACGACCAGCGGCCAGGTTGCGTCGGGTCGCCGCAGGAGGATCACGCTGCACATGCGATGCCTTGTCTTTTGTGGTGCCCAAGGGTATCCCGCCGCCCCGAGGAAACTCTGCAGAATATCCGCGGCTGCGACGCGGCGGGACAGTGACGACAACCGCTTCCGGGCTATATAATCATTGGAAACGGGAGCGAAACCAATAAGGAGCCTGGGTCCCCATGACGACCTTCGACGACCGCGAAAAGGCTTTTGAGAACAAGTTCCAGCACGACGCGGACCTGCTCTTCCGCATCCGCGCCCGGCGCGACCGTCTGGCCGGCGAATGGGCCGCCGACCTGATGGGGCTGTCCGGGGCGGAGGCCGAGGCCTATGCGCGCCAGATCGTGGACACCGACATCGCCACCGCCGGCCCGCACGACATCCGGGACAAGCTGTGCGCCGACCTGAACGCCCGCGGAGTCGACATCTCCGAACACCGGGTGGAAAAGCAGATGGCGCATTTCCTGGACATCGCGCGCGAGCATGTGACTCAGGGCTGATCCGGGGAGCCTGAGCCCGCCTCACGCGGAACCGCCGCCGCAACGGCCGTGCGGCGGGACGCCTACTCCGCGGCCCGGTGCAGGAGGCGCTGCCCGGCATAGTCGGCGATGCGGCGGATCAGCATGTCGATCTCGCCCTTCAGCCGGACGAAGCCGTCGTGGCGTTCCAGCGTCTCCTCGTTCATGTAGAGGCGGCGGTTGATCTCAAGCTGGATCGAATGACGGCCGCGCGCCGGATCGCCATAGCGCGCCAACAATTCCACCCCCTTGTACGGATCGTTGATCGCCACGCGATGGCCGAAGCCGCGCAGGGTCTCCGCCACCAGCCGGACGAATCCGGGCTCGCTGGTGGTGCCGTCACGGTCGCCGATGACGAAATCCACCGCCAGCGGGTCGCGCCCGTCCGGCCGCAGCGACGACGGCATGGAATGGCAGTTGACGTGCCACACCGCGCCGAACCGGGCCGCCAAGCCATCCAGCGCAAGCCGCATCTGGGCATGGTAGGGACGGTAATAGCGGTCGATTCGGTCGGCCACCGCCGCCGCCGGCAGCTTCCCGTCATAGAGCGGCACGCCCGGCCGCAGCATGCTGCGGATCAGCCCCATGCCCAGCGTGCTGCGCGGAGTCGGGCGTAGCGGCATCGGCAACTCGCCGTCGATCAGCGCCGGGTCGATGTCGTCGACAGCGCGGTTCACGTCGATGCAGGTGCGGGGAAACAGCGCGCACAGCAGGGTGGCGCCATGGTCGGGCGCCGTGGCGAACAGCTCCTCCACATGGCTGTCCTCGCCCTGGCGCAGCAGGGGATGCGGACAGATCACCCGGAAATCGGCGGGATAGACGCTGCCGCTGTGCGGCGAATCGAACAGCACCGGAAGGCGCTCGCCCACCGGGTCGTTGCGGACAAGAACGTCATCGATCACGAAGCTCATCGACCGGCCCCAACCAGACGACAGGATGAAAACAACCGCCAGTTCAATTGCCGCAAGGTCAACCGCCGCCCTGATTGATCAGGCGGATCCTATAACCCAAGCGTCAAGCCTCAGTCGACGGCAATTCGTCATGATCCTGCCATGCTGCCGCAACATCGCACAGCGCGCATCAGCCAAAAAAACCGCCCTACCCAACCGGCCCACACTGGCGCGGAGTCGCTTGGTCCGCCATACTGTTCGGAGCGCCCACCGCTGGCGAGCTGCCGCTTGACCGACCCGCTCTTCGCCCCCGTCGAACTCACCCCGCCGGACATCGCGCCCCACCGGCGTGGCAACACCGGCATCGACCACGTCACCAGCCTGTCGGCGGCGGAGCCGGGGCCGCATGTGGTGCTGAACGCGCTCGTCCACGGCAACGAGCTGTGCGGCGCCATCGCCCTGGATGCGCTGCTGCGGATGGGTCTGCGGCCGACGCGCGGACGGCTGACCTTCGTCTTCGCCAACACCGCCGCCTATGCCACCTTCGACCGCCAGAACCCTTATGCCTCGCGCTATCTGGACGAGGATTTCAACCGGCTGTGGTCGCCGGAACATCTGGACGGCCGGCGCGACAGCGTGGAGCTTCGCCGCGCCCGCGTCCTGCGCCCGGTCTACGAGTCGGCGGACCTGCTGCTCGACCTGCATTCGATGACGGCGGACACCGCGCCGCTGACCCTGTGCGGCCGGACCACGCGCGGGCGCGACTTGGCGCTCGGACTCGGCTATCCGGCCTGGGTGGTGGCGGACGGCGGCCATGCCGGGGGCAAGCGGCTGATCGATTACGGCAGCTTCGCCGAGCCGGAGGGATCGCACACTGCGATCCTGGTCGAATGCGGCCAGCATTGGCGGACCGAGACGGCGACGGTCGCGCTGGAAAGCTGTCTGCGCCTGCTTCTCGGCCTGGAGATGATCGATCCACCGATGAACGGTCCCCGCCTGCGCCCACGCAGCGATCCGCAGCGGGTGGTCGAGGTCACCGACGCCGTCACCGCCTCCACCGAGCGGTTCCGCTTCACCGCCCCCTTCGTCGGCATGGAGGTGATCGGCCGCGCCGGCACCGTCATCGGCTGGGACGACACGCGCGCGATCCTGACGCCCCATGACGACTGCGTCCTCATCATGCCCGCCCGCCGGGTGAAAGCCGGCCAGACGGCGGTGCGGCTGGGGCGGATCGTCGGGTGAGGTTGGTCGATCCTTACGGTGTCGTTGGTATGCGGACAAGATCTCCACGGATGTCACGGATTAAAACACAGATTTCACGAATGTGGCGTCCCTGAAGCTGCGCTTTCGGGATCAACCGGAGCGCCCGGAAGATAAGAAAAATCCGTGTAATCCGTGTCTAAATCCGTGACATCCGTGTAAATCTTGCCCCCAGCTCAACGCCCTCGCAAGTCGCCCGCGCCCTCATTTCGCCGGCTTGCCCTTCGTCCAGGTCGCATTCGCGCTGAACAGCGGAACGGTGGAGATCGAGGTCTTGGCCGAGGCGTCCTTCACCTGTCGGCTGTACACCACATAAACCATCGTGTCGTTCGGCCGGTCGTAGATGCGGCGAATGGCGATCGACTTGAAAATCAGGCTCTTCCGTTCGGAGAAGACCTCCTCCCCCTTCTGCGACAACTCGATGTCACCGACGGTCACCGGCCCGGTCTGACGGCAGGCGATGGAGGCGTTGGACGGGTCCTCGAACCAGTTGCCCTTGCTCAGCCGGTCGATCAGGCTGCGGTCGAAATCGACCAGATGGCAGGTGATTCCCTTCACCTTGGGATCCTCGATCGCCTGGATCTCCAACCCGTTGCCGGTCCAGTCGTTGGAGAAGCGGCCGACCACCTCGTCGGCCGCCGCCGTACGCAGCGGGAGCGCGGCGGTCAGCAGGCCCAGAACCAAAAGGCCGGCGGAAGCGTTCATCAGGGGAAACGGACTGCGCATCTCGATCGGGTCTCCGGCAAGGACGGGCGGGGACCGCAGGGTGGGCGGCCCGGAAAAACACTCCCCTAGATCGGAGGGTCGGGCGCCGCCGTCAAGCGCCTGCCTCCGGAGGTCCGGCCACCGCGATGACAGACCGCAGCCCGCTCGCCTCGCTTCCCCCCGCCCCCGAGGCTCCGCTTGCCGGCACGCCGGAACCGGCGACCGAACCCTTGCCCTCACCCGGCCACCGCCGCGATCCGATGACCATCGCCGTCGTCGGCCTGTTCGTCATCGCCGTTCTGTTCGCGCTCTATTTCGGACGCGACGTGCTGCTGCCGATCATGCTGGCGCTGATCCTCAGCTTCCTTCTGCGACCGCTGGTCCGCGCCCTCTACCGCGTCGGGGTGCCCGAGGGGCTCGGCGCCGCCGTCATGGTCGTCATGCTGTTCGGCGGTGTGCTGCTGGCGGTCTATACCCTGTCCACCCCGGCGGCGGAGTGGGTGAACCGCATGCCGCGGGTCCTGCATGAGTTGGAATTCAAGCTGGGCGACATCCGCGCCGGCATCGACCGCGCCCGCGAAGCCTCCCGCCAGATCGAGGAGATCACCAAGGAAACCGGCGAGGCAGGGCCGGTGCGCGAAGTGGTGGTGCGCGGTCCGACCCTGATGGAACAGGCGGTCAGCCAGGTCGAATCGGTTCTCGCCAATGTCGTGATCCTGCTGGTGCTGCTCTATTTCTTCCTCGCCCGCGGCCGCCATTCGTTGGAGTCGCTGATCGGCACCATGCGCAACGTCGATGACCGCGTGCATTACGCGATGGTCGCGGCGACGCTGCAGCAGAACATCGCCGCCTATCTGCTGACCATCACCGTCATCAATGCGGTGCTGGGTCTGGCGACCGGGCTGGTGATGTGGATGTGGGGGCTGCCGAACCCGGCGCTGTGGGGAGTGATGGTGGCGCTGGCCAACTACATCCCCTTCATCGGCCCGGCGGTGATGACCGGCGTGTTCTTCCTGGTATCGGTCCTGACCTTCGACAGCCTCGGCACCATCATCCTGCCGCCGCTGTCCTTCGTGGCGCTGACCACGCTGGAGGGCAATTTCCTGACGCCGATGATCGTCGGCCGCCGGCTGTCGCTGAACCCCATCGCGGTGTTCGTGTCGATCCTGTTCTGGGGCTGGCTGTGGGGCATTCCCGGCGCGCTGCTGGCCGTACCGATCCTGGCGATCCTGAAGATCCTGTTCGACGCGCACGAACCGCTGAAGCCGGTGGGTGCGCTGCTGGGGGATTGAGGAGGCCGCCGCCCCCTCACGCCACCGAAGCCAGCGGCAGATTGACCAGCAGGTTCTGCGGCTTGAGCTTCAGCCGCCGTCCTTCCGTCATCGCCAGCCCCAGATAGACCGGCCGGCCGGCGAGATCGGGGCGCATGGCGGCGGGATCGGCAAAGTCCAGGCGGAACAGGGCGAGGATGCGGGCCAGCCGGTCCTCCCCCACCTCCACGCCATTGTACAGGTCGTTGAGGATCGCGGTGGCGGAACTGTCGAGCCCGACATGCCAGACCCAGCGGTCGTCGCGGATGTTCTGCACCGGCTGGATGCTGACCGTCACGCCCAGGAAATGCCCGACCCAGGCCTCCAGCACGCGGGCCAGCGCGTCCAGCCCGGCCGCGGCGAATGTGATGTCCAGCACGGTGTCGTGACGGGCGTCGCGGCCCCAATAGAGCGGATGGTTGGTCTCGTCCAGGATGTCCAGTTCGACGCTGCGGGGAGCGGTGCCGGCCTCCACCACCAGACGGCCGAGCGAACCGAAGCCGCCGGACGCCGCCATTGTCTCCACCGTCTCGGCATCGGCGACGCGGACGCGGCCGTCCTCCACCGACACCGTCTGTTCGCGGAAGAACAGCTCCCCCGCCCGCGCCCGCAGGCCGGACGGCGTTTCATCCAGGATGCCGCGCAGGATGGCGTGGACCAGCTGGTCGATGAACAGGGCGGGCACCCCGCGGGCACCCTCGCGGAACAGGCGGATGTAGCAGCCTTCCAGCGTTCCGGCCGCGAGCAGCCGGTCGCGGAAGGCCAACCAGACCTGGAAATTCTCCCGCGCATCCGGGTCGGCGATGGCGTCGAGCAGCGGCGCGGGCACCATCCGCGCCGGATCGTCCAGCAAGGCGGCGTGCAGCGTGCGCTCGGCATCGCAGGCTTCCTCCGGCGGCCGCATCTCCGGCCGGAGCAGGTAGGCGCGCAGGAAATCGGGCGTCACCGCCAGATGGTTGTCGGCATCGCGGGTCAACAGGTGGAAACCGGACGCCGTCCAGAAATCGGTCATGCTGCTGGGCACCTTTGGTCCTGAAGGCACCTATCCGACGACAGAGCCGCCGGCCGGCGCAAGAGTCTTGTGCTAAAGGGTCCTGTCGAGAAAGGCGTCGATGTCCGCCCACACCCGGTCGCGGATGGCGTCGCATTCCATCAGCAGTTCGTGCCGCGCCCCGGGATAGTCGGCAAGATGGGCGTTGCCGAGGCGGGCGACCACCGCGCGGTGCGCCGCCGCCCGCACCACCCGGTCGTCCGGCGCGCTCAACAGCAGCACCGGCGTGCGCACCCGCTCCAGCGGCAGGGTATGGCGCAGCGCATCCTCCGCATCCAGGGCGGCGGCGACCCAGGCGAAGCTGACGCCGCCGACGCGCAGTTCCGGCCGCTCGGCATAGGGGCCGTGGAAGGCGGCGTAGCGCCGCGGATCGGCGGTGATCTTGTTGTCCAGGCTGAAGCGCCCCTCCGCCGGGTCGTAGTCGCCCTGCCCCAGCGCATAGCGGGCACCCAGGCCGCAGGCGAGCCCGACGTCGGCCAGCACCCGGACCAGCCAGCGCGGCAGCGGCCCGCTGTGGATGGCGTACATCGGCGCCGACAGCAGGACGGCGGCATAGCGGTCGGGATCATCGTCGGCATGGCGGGCCAGCGCCAGCGTCGCCACAAGCCCGCCCATGGAATGGGCCAGCAGGATCAGCGGCCCGCCCGTCTTCGCGGCGACCGGTGCCACCACCTGCCGATGAACCTCGTCGAGATCGTCCACCAGCGTCGCGAAGTCGGTCAGATGGTGGATCTGCCGGTTGGGCAAGGGCCGGTCGGACAGGCCCTGATTGCGCCAATCCAACGCCACGACGCGGAAGCCGCGGGCGGCCAGCGCCTCCGCGGTTTCGGCATATTTCTCGATGAACTCCGCCCGGCCGGTCAGCACCAGCGCCGTGCCGCGAACCCGCTCCGGCACCGGCCAGACGGCGACGCGCAGCTTGGCCCCATCGGGCATCGCGACGAAGCGCATCTCCACGGAACCGGAGGCCGGGTCGGCAGCGGTTCCGCCGGCGGGCTTCGCCGCAAATTCGGATGCAGTCCAAGCGGCATCATCGGCCATGCTTTCTCCCCTGACCGTTGTGTTGCAGACCGGAAGAGCGCCCGGATGGGCCACCCATTTCGAATTCGTCAAGATATAGAAAACCAGAAATAGTAGCGATGTCTTGTGTCGGCTGCGAGAGGGAACTCTTTTCCTTGAATGCCGTTGGTCCGCCGTTGGAGGTGAACCGATGAAGACAACACGCATCATCGTCCTGGCGATTGCCGCCGCGACCCTGAGTGGGACTGCCGTCCCTGCGCTGGCGAATGGAAAGGCCAAGGTTCCGCCCGTGCATGTCGAGCATGAGGATGGCGAGGAGATCCTCGTCCACAAGGGGGAAGCGTCCTTCTACAGCCAGAAATTCCATGGCCGCACCACCGCGAGCGGCGAAACGATGAACCAGAACAAGGCGACAGCCGCCTCGCGCACCCTGCCGCTGGGCGCCAAGGCGACCGTCACGAATGAGGAGAACGGCAAGAGCGTCGACGTCATCGTCAACGACCGCGGCCCTTATGTCGATGGTCGCGTGATCGACCTGTCGCGGTCTGCCGCCAAGAAGCTGGACATGATCGACGACGGCACCGCGCCGGTGACGGTGGAGGTCAAGCCGTCGGAGCAGCCGACCGAAGCCGCCCGCGAAAAGGTGGAGGACAAGGTGGACCAACTCACCCCCGACAGCCAGGTCGCCCAGGGGGACACCCGCCGAAACGGCAGCAGCGGGGGAAGCAAAAGCGACACAGTGTCGCACTCCGGGTCCGGCAAGTAATGCTGCGGCGCGGCGAAGACGGCTTCCGATTCGCCGCGCCCGCTGCCGGATTTCCGTTCAATCCCCGAACCAACAGTCACCGGATGGTCAGGCCTCTGAAAAGAAACGGGCTTCACCGGCAGGGCACCATCTGGCGACGGCAAAGTCGCACCAGCGGTCCGCAGCCGGCCCAAGGCGGTAAATTTTACCGTTAAGCCACTGATCCGGCACCATTCCCCTTGCTATACCTTTGATCCGAAGTAATCCGCCGGCACCTCGACGGCTTCCATTGCGTCGAAGCCTGCCGAACGGGGCAGCCGCCTTTCCTGCGGACTTGTGCGGAACGTTAGAGATTTTTTTGCATTTTTGGAGGAGACGTGGTGCCATTCCCCTCGCTGCGGCGCACACCACGCATTGCAGCGAACGGCGCGGCGCCCAGCGTCAGACGCCGGAACAGGCACCGAGAGAAAGAGGAATTGCTGCGATGGACGACGTGCGTCAGGTCCGCAAGGATATCGAAGGCTACTGCATCGAAGACCTGTCCGTCGGCATGACGGCCAGCTTCGCCAAGACGGTGACGGAGGCCGACATCGTCCTGTTCGCGGGCATTTCCGGTGACACCAACCCGGTCCACATCAACCAGGAATACGCCGCCACCACCATGTTCCAGGGCCGTATCGCCCACGGCATGCTGACGGTCGGCTTCATTTCGGCCGTGCTGGGCACCAAGCTGCCGGGGCCGGGCTGCATCTACATGAGCCAGACGCTGAAGTTCAAGGCGCCGGTCCGCGCCGGCGACACCGTCACCGCCCGCGCCACCATCACCGAACTGATCCCGGAAAAGCGCCGTTGCGTCATCAAGACCGTCTGCACCGTCGGCGAGACCGTGGTGGTCGAGGGCGAGGCGCTGCTGATGGTCCCCTCTCGCGGTTGATTGGCCGCGGCCAGCACTCCGGCCAATCGGCCTGCTTGGGAGCGTAAAACACGCCGGCGCGTTTACCCCGCGCCGGCGTCGGTCTATATAGACGCCCGAGCAAGCGGACCCGCCGGGGTCCGCCCACAGCACCGGGGCGCGCATGCGACTGTACAGACACACCGCCGACCTGCCGGCCGAAGAGCGGGGCGCCGTCGTTGCGCTCGGCAATTTCGACGGCGTGCACCGCGGGCATCAGACGGTCATCGGCACCGCCCAGCGCCTTGCGGCGGAAATGGGCGTGCCTTCGGCCGTCGTCACCTTCGAACCGCATCCGCGCAGCGTCTTCCGCCCCGACGACCCGCCCTTCCGCCTGACGCCCTTCCGCGTCAAGACCCGCCACATCGAAGCGCTGGGCGTCGACCAGTTGATCGTCTGCCATTTCGATGACAGCTTCCGCCACAAGACCGCGCAGGCCTTCGTCGACGAGGTTCTGATCGGCGGGCTGGGCGTGCGGCACGTCGTCTGCGGCTATGACTTCCTGTTCGGGCATAAACGGTCGGGCGATCCCGCCTTTCTGCTGAAGGCCGGGCGCGCCCAGGGATTTGGCGTGACGGAGGTCGGGCCGGTGTCCGACGAGCAGGGCGGCGTCTATTCCTCCACCCGCGTGCGCGATGCGCTGACCGCCGGCCGGCCGCGCGAGGCCGCCTTCGTTCTGGGCCATTCCTGGGAAATCGAGGGGCGCGTCGTCCATGGCGACCAGCGCGGCCGCACCATCGGTTTCCCCACAGCCAACATCGAGCTGGGCGAGTATCTGCGCCCGGCCTTCGGCGTCTATGCGGTGCGCGCCGGCATCGACCGCGCCGGCGAGACCGTCTGGCTGCCGGGCGTCGCCAACCTCGGCGCCCGCCCCACCGTCGACGGCACGGTCGCCCGGCTGGAGGCCCACCTGTTCGACGTCGACCTTGACCTGTACGATCTGCATCTGCGGGTCCAGATGATCGACTTCCTGCGGCCGGAGATGAAGTTCCCCAGCTTCGACGTGCTGAAGGACCAGATCGTGAAGGACGCCGTCGCCGCCCGCGCCGTGCTGGCGGCCGGCTGACCGGAGGGCGTGCAGGATGGAGCGCGTGTTGATGCTGCTGTTCATGCTGAACCAGGGCGGCCCGACCACGCTGGATTTCGCCAGCATGGAGCAATGCAAGGCGGCCGAGCCGATCATCATCCAGAATTACCGCGAGATGACCGGCAACACCGTGCTGGCGCGCTGCATCCGCATGGTGCTGCCGGCCAAGTGACCGGGCCCAAGCGATTGGACCAAGCGACGAGATGGCAAGCGATCCACGCTGGCGGCGGTGGTTTCATCTGATACAGTGCCGCCCCGTTTCCGCTTCGCTTCAAAGCCGTTCCATGCCCCGTCCCGATTCCCTGTCCATCCGCGTCCTGCTGACGGCATTGGTCGCCTTCGGCCCGCTGTCCACCGACCTGTACCTGCCGTCGCTGCCGACTCTGGTGCGGGTGTTCGACACCGATGTCGCCACGGTGCAGCTGACGCTGTCGATCTTCCTGGTCGGCTTCGCGGTGTCGCAGCTGGTCTATGGCCCGATGTCCGACCGCTTCGGCCGGCGCCCGACCCTGATGGTGGGGGTGGCGATCTATCTGGCGGCCAGCGCCGTCTGCGCCATGACCAGCAGCATCGACGCGCTGATCGCCGCCCGCTTCTTCCAGGCTCTGGGCGCCTGCTGCGGCCCGGTGGTGGCGCGCGCGGTGGTGCGCGACGTGTTCGGGCGCGACCGGGCGGCGACGGTGCTGGCCTATATGTCGATGGCGATGGCGCTCGCCCCGGCGGTGGGGCCGATGCTGGGCGGCGTCCTGACGGAGTGGTTCGGCTGGCGCGCCAACTTCATGCTGTTGACCGTCTTCGCCTGCGGCATCCTGGCCGCAGTGTGGTCGATGCTGGGCGAAACCAACGCCCACCGCGACGAGGAGGCGCTGCGGCCGGGCCGGCTCGCCGCCAACTACCTGCTCCTGCTGCGCAACCGCGGCTTCGTCGGCTATGTGCTGGTGGTGGCCTTTTCCTACAGCGGCATCTTCTCCTTCATCTCCGGCTCGTCCTTCGTGCTGATCGAGCAGTTGCACCTGACCCCGGCGCAGTATGGCGCCAGCTTCGGCGCGGTGGTTCTGGGCTACATGCTGGGCACCTTCCTGGCCGGGCGGCTGACGCCGCGGCTGGGCGGCGCGCGGATGATCCGCATCGGGACGCTGCTGTCGCTGGGCGGCGGGCTGGTGGGCGGGGTGCTGGCGCTGGCCGGGGTGCTGCACCTGCTGGCCATCGTGGTGCCGGTCTTCCTGTTCATCCTGGGCGCCGGGCTGACCCTGCCCAACGCCACCGCCAATGCGGTCGGCCCCTACCCCACCATGGCCGGACTGGCGTCTTCGCTGCTGGGCTTCGCGCAGATGGCCATCGCCGCGGTCGTCGGCATCGTCGTCGGCCACCTGAACGACGGCTCCGCCCTGCCGATGATGGGGGCCATCGGGCTGGTCGGGCTGGGCGCGCTGCTGGCGCACCGGCTGCTGGTCATCCCCGCGGCGCGTGGCGGGCGATCCGCCTGATCCGGCCCTGGCGGGAGGTGGAGCGACGCCGCTCCCGCGCCCTGCCGTCGCCATCCTCCGAATTCGCCCCGGCCTCCGACGCTCCCAACTGCGGGAAGCGGTCCATCAGGATGGTGAACAGGATGGTCACCATCAGGCACAGGGCCAGCGTCATGCCGGCAAGCGTGTAATAGCCGGCGCCGCAGGCGATGCCCAGTCCACCCGCCACCCAGATGACCGCGGCGGTCGTCGCCCCCCGCACGCTGTCACCGGATCGGAACATCACGCCGGCACTGATGAAGCCGACCGCCTGCGCCACGCCCTGGATGACACGCACCGGGTCGCTCGGCCGCTCGTCGCCGCTGGTCTGCAGGCCGGCGAACAGCTCCAACGCAACCATGGTGGTCAGGGCGCAGCTGATGGAGATCAGCGTATGCGTGCGTAGCCCTGCCGCTTTGCCCCGCATTTCGCGGTCGAGTCCAAGCAACGCACCGCAAAAGGCCGCCGCCAGCAGCCGCAACCCCATCTCCTCCGTTGTCAGAACCTCGGTCAAGCCCATGAAATCACTCCGGTTTTTCCGCCTGCCAAACGGTCTGCCACTTTTTTGGGGCACACGGCATTTTTCACTTTGCATTCGATCGCGTTGGATCTATGTAACGCGAACTCGCAAGCGCACGTGCCGCTGGCCCGCCCCTCGGCGTCTCCGAGATGTGGTTATGCAACGACGTAACGCGTGATCCCCGACCGTCCCTTAAACAAGGCGGCGACTTGGAGGTTACGATGGTTGATGTTGTTGTGGGTGGGCGCGTGCTCACCCGTCTCCGAAATCTGCCGCTCCTGGACCATACGGACAGAACAGGGTTCTGTACGGGGCAATCCAGTATTGGCGGCCTGAGCGCCTGATCAGCTTTTTCAGTTGCTGATCGGCCCGCCCGGCCGCTCCGTCCCCCCGACTTCGCCCTTTCCGTTCCATCATCTTGCGTCCCAGGAGACTGAGATGACCCAGAAGATTGCGCGCTTTTTCGAAGAGCAGCGCCCGCAGACCCCTTGCCTCGTCATCGATCTGGACGTGGTCGAGCAGAACTACAACGATCTGCACGACGCCCTGCCCGACGCCCGCATCTTCTATGCGGTGAAGGCGAACCCGGCCGCGGAGATCCTCAGCCTGCTGGCCCGTCTCGGCTCCGCCTTCGACTGCGCCTCGGTCCCGGAGATCCAGATGGCGCTGGCCGCTGGCGCCACCCCGGAGCGCATTTCCTTCGGCAACACCATCAAGAAGGAAAGCGACATCCGCCGCGCCTATGAACTGGGCGTGCGCCTGTTCGCCTTCGACAGCGAGCCGGAACTGGAGAAGATCGAGCGCGCCGCCCCCGGCGCCCGCGTGTTCTGCCGCATCCTGACCTCGGGCGAGGGCGCCGAATGGCCGCTGTCGCGCAAGTTCGGCTGCGACCTGCCGATGGCCCGCGACCTGCTGCTGAAGGCCCGCGACATGGACGTGCAGCCCTATGGCGTGTCCTTCCATGTCGGCTCGCAGCAGAAGGACCTGATGCAGTGGGACCACGCCATCTTCCAGGTGGCGCAGCTGTTCCGCGAGCTTGAGGTGCTGGGCGTCGACCTGGGCATGATCAACCTGGGCGGCGGCTTCCCCACCCGCTACCGCACCGACGTGCCGGAATGCACCGCCTATGGCCAGGCGATCTTCGACTCGCTGCGCACCCACTTCGGCAACCACCTGCCGGAGACCATCGTGGAGCCGGGTCGCGGCATGGTCGGCAGCGCTGGCATCATCGAGAGCGAAGTGGTCCTGGTGTCGCGCAAGTCGGCCGAGGATCCCAAGCGCTGGGTCTATCTGGACATCGGCAAGTTCGGTGGTCTGGCCGAGACGATGGACGAGGCGATCCAGTACCCGATCGAGGTGCTGGGCGATGAGCAGGAAGACGACCGCGAGGCGGTCATCCTGGCCGGCCCGACTTGCGACAGCGCCGACGTGCTGTACGAGCGTGCCGACTACAAGATGCCGATGGGGCTGAAGGCCGGCGACCGCGTGCGCATCCATGCCACCGGCGCCTACACCACGACCTACTCGGCCGTCTGCTTCAACGGCTTCGCGCCGCTGCACCACTACTGCATCTGAGGAGACGGCAGGGCGACACCCTGCCCGTCCCGGATTCGGTCCAAGAAAAAGCCCGCCTGCCGGTTTCACCGGCGGCGGGTTTTTCTTTTCCGGCAGCCGCTTTTCTATGCAGCCTGACTTTTGGACACGCCAAGCACCGGACAAAGAAAAAGGCCGTTTCCGATCAACGGAAACGGCCTTTTCCGGTGCGTTCGCCGGCCGGCGTGCAAGCGCTCATTCGCGCCAGAACGGCTTCGACATCTCGCGCTCGGCATCCAGACGGCTGAAACCGATGTCCTGGAGCATACGGTCGTCCAGATAGCCCAGCTCGCGGCGGGTCACGATGCGCTGGCGCCACAGGCCCAGCATGTTCGACGCCACTTCGACGACATGGGCAAAGGTGGAGGTGCTGCGGCCGGTCTCGGCCGAATGCAGAAGGGTTGCCATGATGGAGATTCCTGAGATGTCTTGTTATGGAGGGTCCGCCGGTCGGCGATCACGTCCTCCTTGTGTGGAAATATAATTACGCTTCTTCGAGCCATGTTGCCACCCCCGACGGCAACATGCCCGCTTTGCAGGCAGCGAAGAACTCGCCATGGAATGTCACCGATCTGTGGCAAAAGCGTCATTGCGGATACTTACGGTTCGCTACCCTGACAATAATGACCCCCTGCATCGACAGCCCCTGGACAAGGCCGACCTACTTGGGCGATGTATTGTTTTACTTACGAATCAATTCAGCGGACCAGTGGATAGGTTCATGAACAGCCCCATTACCCCCGCCGGCCAGACCTTCGACACCATCGGCTTCGATGGCGACGACACGCTCTGGCACAATGAATCGCTGTTTTCGATGACGCAGGACCGCTTCCGCAGCCTGCTGGCTCATGCTGCGGACCCTACCGACCTCGACCGCCGCCTGCTGGAAGCGGAGCGGGCGAACCTCCGCGTCTATGGCTACGGCATCAAGGGCTTCGTGCTGTCGATGATCGAGACGGCGATTGCCGTCACCGACGGCCATGTCCCTGCCCGCGACCTGCAGAGCCTGATCGACTTCGGCAAGGCGATGCTGGAGCATCCGGTGGAACTGCTGCCCGGCGTGGCGGAGGTGGTGGAGACGCTGGCCGGCCGCCACCGGCTGGTTCTGATCACCAAGGGCGACCTGTTCGACCAGGAAAGCAAGATCGCGCGCTCCGGCCTGTCGGAGCTGTTCCACGCGGTGGAGATCGTCAGCGAGAAGGACCCGGCCACCTACCGGCGCGTGATGGACCGCCACGGCATCGATCCGGCCCGTTTCCTGATGGTCGGCAATTCGGTACGCTCGGACATCCTGCCGGTGCTGGCCACCGGTGCCCACGCCGTCCACATCCCCTATGCCATTACCTGGGCGCATGAGGAGGCGGAGGTGCCGGACGATCACTACCGCCGGCTGGACTCGATCCGCGACCTGCCGGCGCTGCTGGCCGACTGGTGAGAAGGACCATCGATGACCCTGTCCATGCTGCCCACTCCCGACGGAATAACGCCGGAAACCGGCGCGCCTGCCGCCGACCGCATCCTGGCCGGGTCACCGGTCTTCACCACCTGGAACGGCTACGAGTCGAATGACGGCAAGCGGTTCGCCGGCACTTGGCGGTCGACGCCCGGATCATGGCGCATCGTCTATGACGAGTGGGAATATTGCGAAATTCTGGAGGGCCAGAGCGTCGTCGCCCATGACGACGGGCGCTCCTGGACCTTGAAAGCCGGGGACCGTTTCGTTATCGAACCGGGCTTCACGGGAAGCTGGACGGTGGTCGCGGCCACCACCAAGCGCTATGTGGTGGTCCTGCCCTGAGGCAGATCGTCAGCCGACGATCTCGATTGAATGCTGGGCGGCGCCGTGGCTGAGGATGGTGACCGCCTTGCGTCCGATCTCCACCGCCAGAACGCCCAGCACCAGGACAGAGGCGACCAGCATCAATCGGGCGATGTCACGCGACCAGCCGCGCTTGCGGGCGTTGGCGCGGCGATGCTCGCGCAGCACCGCCCGTGCTGCCCGGCCGCTCAGGCGCGGTCCCATCCAGGAGGTGGCAGTCATCTTGCGCTCCCTCGCCGTCCCGAACAAATCGATATGCTTTTGTATAAAATTTTATCTTGTCCGGCAAGACGGGATTTTCGCCGCGGAGGACCAGAGGCAGCCGGAAGGATTTACTTATTCGTTCCGCTGGCATAACGGATTGGATCGGTCGTTCCGGCTTCGGAAAAGCCCTTCAGGCGCAACAGACAGCTGTCGCAGGCGCCGCAGGACAGCCCCTCCGACGTCGGATCGTAGCAGGAGTGGGTGAGGCTGTAGTCGACCCCCAGTTCCAGCCCGCGGCGGACGATGGCGGCCTTGTCCATCTGCATCAGCGGCGCATGGATCTTGAACCGGCTGGTGCCCTCCACCCCCGCCTTGGTGGCGAGGTTCGCCAGCGTTTCGAAGGCCGCGACGTATTCGGGGCGGCAGTCAGGATAGCCGGAGTAATCCAGGGCGTTGACGCCGATGAACAGGTCGGACGCCCCCAGCGTTTCCGCCCAGGCCAGCGCGAAGGACAGGAAGACGGTGTTGCGCGCCGGCACATAGGTGACCGGGATGCCCTCCCCCAGCCCGGCCGCCAGATCGGCGGCACTGTCGTGCTTCGGCACGTCGATGGCATCGGTCAGCGCGGAGCCGCCGAAAGCGCGCAGGTCGATGTCCGCGATCACATGCCGCTCCACCCCCATTGCCGCGACCACCCGCTGCGCCGCCTCCAGCTCCACCGAATGGCGCTGGCCATAGCGGAAGCTCAAGGCATTGACCCGGTAGCCCCCGGCCTTGGCGATGGCGAGCACCGTCGTCGAGTCGAGTCCGCCGCTGACTAGCACCACCGCCGGCTTTGACCTGTCCTGATCCGCCATCGCACACCTGCCTTTCCTTCGCCATCCGTCCGCCGGGTGGATCCTAAGCAGCAGCTTCTGACACATCCGGGCAGCGCGGACCAGATCAGGACATCGCCGCCAGCACCTCGGCGACGGTCATGATGCGCGACGGCGGCAGCCGGATTGTGGCGGTACAGCCCTGCCCCAGCGCGCTGTCCAGCGTGAGTGTCCCACCATGGGCCTCCACCAGACGCGACGCCAGCGGCAGTCCGAGTCCGACGCCCTCATGACGGCGTGTGGGACCTTGGTCAAGCTGGGCGAATGGCGTCAGGGCTTTCGCGATGTCCTCCGGCCGCATGCCGACGCCCCGGTCCCGCACCGAAAGCTCGATCCAGCCGTC
The DNA here is from genome assembly GCF_003115935.1 of Azospirillum sp. TSH20. Lineage (NCBI taxonomy): Bacteria > Pseudomonadati > Pseudomonadota > Alphaproteobacteria > Rhodospirillales > Azospirillaceae > Azospirillum > Azospirillum sp. TSH20. The sequence goes on along the minus strand of NZ_LGQU01000072.1, from coordinate 21,127 downwards.
GGCAGCCAATGCCACCGTCAGGGTAACGGTACCCCCCGGATGGCTGAATTTGATGGCGTTGGACAGCAAATTGCCCAGCGCCTGGATCAGGCGCCGTTGGTCGCCACGAATCGGCGGCAGCCCGCCATCGGCCACCACCTCGACCGTCACACTCTGACGGGCGGCGTGAAAGCGCAGGTCTGCCACGGCCCGGTCGGCGACCGCCGACAAATCGACGGGCGCTTCGGTCAAGGACAGCCCGCCGGCATCGACGCGGGCCATGTCGAGGATGTCGTCGATGATCGCCAACAGCTGTTCGCCGGCCTGACGGATCGCGCCGACACAATCGCGCATCTGATCGTTCCGCCCCGCGTCGCCAACCGGTCGCCCGGCCTGCGCCTCCAAAAGCTGGGAAAATCCGATCACCGCGTTCAACGGGGTGCGCAACTCGTGGCTCATCGCCGCGATGAAGGTGGATTTGGCGCGGTCGGCGGCCTCCGCCGCGTCCTTGGCCGCCAGCAACTCCGCCTCCGTCCGACGGCGTTCGGTGACGTCGCGGAGAATGGCGGTGTAGAGCCTTCGACCCTCCACCTCGCTGGCGCTGACCGACAACTCCACGGGAAAGCGGGTGCCGTCGGCGCGCTCCGCCTCCACCGCACGGTCACGGGCGATCAGCGCGGTGGTCTGGCCGGGCGCGAACTCCAGCCGGACGCCGCCCTCCTCCCGTAGGTCCGTCAGCGGGATCAGGCGGTCGAGAGGGCGCCACAGCAGATCCCCCGCCGCAACACCGAACATCGCCTCCGCCGCCCGGTTGAAGCTGTGCAGCACGCCGGCCTCGTCGATGGTCAGGATCGCCTCGGCCGCGGTGTCGAGAATCGCCTCGTTGCGCGCCTCCGACAGGCGCAGGGCGTTGGCGGTGTGCACATATTCGCTGACGTCGGTGATGGTGGCGATGGTGCCGCCATCCTCCAGGGCCATGCGCTGGCACAGCACCCGCCGGTCGACGCCGGCCCCCTCGGAGTCGTGGAAGCGGAAATCGGTCGGCGCCGGATCGCCGGTCGCGTCCAGCCGCCAGTCCGCCGCCACCCGAGCCCGGTCGTCGGGATGGACGGCATCGAACCAGCCATCGCCGAGCAGCCGGTCGGGCTCCAGCCCGGTGATGCCGGCAAGCCGGGCATTGGCGAACAGCACCTGACCGTCGGCATCGGCCTGCAGGATGCCGACCGGGACCGCCTCCGCCAATGTGCGGTAGCGCGCTTCGCTGGCCCGCAGGCGTTCCGACAGGGCGATGTGGTGGCTGATGTCGCGGACGGTCAGCACCAGCCCGCCGATGGCCGGATCGGCCAACTCGTTGCGGGTGGTGACTTCCAGCCAGCGCCAGCCGCCATCGGCATGGCGAAAACGGAAAACGGCGCGGCCACTGCTGCCGGCCGGGGCCACCGCGCGCAGCTGGAACCGGCGCCGCGCCTCCTCCACATCGTCGGGATGGATATGGCCGTCGAACGACGCGCCGGTCAGCATGTCCGAAGGGTGGCCCAGCAGTTCCGCGACGCCGTCACTGATGCGGAGCACGCACCCGTCTGCCGACAGCAGTGCGACGACTTCCCGGCAATCGCGGAACAGGGCGCCGACAGCCAGTGCGGTCGCGCGATGCTCGCCATCCTGCAAGATGATACCCCCCGAGCCTGCTGCGAATGGCGGGATGGCTTCGATCCCGCCATGCAGAGTAATCAGGGGGCATCAATGGTTCATGTCAGGATTAACCCCACTCCAAGCCATTGATTTCGGCACTGAAACACTTATCCCGTCGTCTTTATCCCCGGCGCAAGGACAGGAAGGATGTCAGTGCCTCCAGCACTGCATCGGGGGCTTCGGTCATCACCATGTGTCCGGTCTGCGGCAGGACGACGACCTGCGAAGTCTTGACGCGGGCCGCCAGCGACCGGCCGGCCTTTGCCGGAGTCATCTTGTCGAGCGCCCCCAGCAGGAACAGCGCCGGGCAATCGACCGCCGCGGCGGCATCGGCCCCTTGTCCATAGTCGTTGCAGGCGGCCAGATCGACGCCCAGCACGCCCGGACGAACCGACGCCATCAGCCGGCGCCCACCGGGGATCAGCGCCAGCCCCGGCGTCGGGCAACCGCCACCCTGGGCGCCGCCATGGCCACGCGGGCCAAAGCCCCAGCCGATCACCATATCGATGGCGGACTGTTCGCCGGCATGGGCGGCGGCCAGCAGGTCCGGGTGGACCGGCATCTGCTCCGCGATGCCCAGCAAAGCGATAGCCTCCACCCGCCCACCATGATGGGCGCCATGGCGGGCGGCGGCGTCCAGCGCCACCAGCGCGCCCATGGAATGACCGACCAGCGCAGCCCGCTCCAGCCCCGCGGCATCCAGCAGGGCAATCAACCAATCGGCGAGGGCGGCGATGCTGCCCAGCGGCTCGCCACCGGAGCGGCCATGGCCCGGGAGGTCGACCGCCAGCACCGAGCGGCCGTGGTGGGCGAGATAGCGGCTTTGCAGGCTCCACACGCTGTGGTCCATGCCGGCGCCGTGGATCAGCACGATTGCGGGGCGTGCGGAATCGATGTCCCGGCCGCCGGTGTGGACGAAGACGGGGGTTCCGTTGACGGTCAGTTGCATGGTGCGGCCCTCAGCCCTTCGTGGCGGCGCGCAGCGCCTGCTTCAGGTCGTCGATCAGGTCTTCGCAATCCTCCAGCCCGATGGACAGGCGGATCATGTCCTCCCCCACCCCGGCGGCGGCGAGCGCCTCCGCATCCAACTGGGCATGGGTGGTGCTGGCCGGATGGATCACCAGCGACTTGGCGTCGCCGACATTGGCGAGATGCGAGAACAGGCTGAGCGACTCGATGAAACGGCGCCCGGCCTCACGGCCTCCATGCGCACCGGCCCGGATGCCGAAGGAGATGATGGAGCCCGCGCCATATGGCAGCAGCCGGGCGGCCAGGGCGTGGTCGGGATGGTCCACCAGCTCCGGATAGGAGACCCAGGCCACCGCCCCCTTCTCCGCATTCAACTCCCCTTCCAGGAAGCAGATGATCTTGCGGGTGTTGTGGATGTGCGCCTTCATCCGCAGCGGCAGCGTTTCCACGCCCTGCAGGATCTGGAAGGCGTTCATCGGGCTCATGCAGGCGCCGAAATCGCGCAAGCCTTCGGCACGGGCGCGGGCGATGAAGGCGGCCGGACCGTATTCCTCGGCGAAGTCGATGCCGTGATAGCCGGCATAGGGCTCGGTCAGGGTCGGAAACCTGCCCGACGCCTCCCAGTCGAAGCGGCCGCCGTCGATCACCACGCCGCCGATGGCGGTGCCGTGCCCGCCCAGCCACTTGGTGCAGGAATGCATGACCAGATCGGCGCCATGCTCGAACGGGCGGCAGAGATAGGGGGTGGTGAAGGTCGAGTCGATCAGCAGCGGAATCCCAGCCTCATGGGCGATGGCCGCGACCTTCGGCACGTCCAGAACCTCCAGTCCCGGATTGCCCAGCACCTCGCCGAAGACAAGGCGGGTTTCCGGACGGATCGCCGCGCGGATGCCGTCGAGGTCGCGCGGATGGACGAAGGTGGTGGTGATGCCGAAACGCGGCAGCGTGTAGGCCAGCAGGTTGCGGCTGCCGCCATAGATTGAGGAGGAGGCGACGATGTGCCCGCCCGCCCCCATCAGCGTCATGATGGCGAGCGTCAGAGCCGCCTGTCCGCTGGCGGTGCAGACGGCGCCCACCCCTCCTTCCAGCGTCGCCAGCCGCTCCTCCAGCACCGCGACGGTGGGGTTGGAGATGCGCGAATAGATGTGGCCGGGCCGTTCCAAATTGAACAGGGCCGCCGCCTGATCGACGTCGCTGAAGACGTAGGAGGAGGTGAGGTGGATCGGAACCGCCCGCGCCCCGGTCGCCGGATCGGGCCTTTGCCCTGCATGCAGGCTCTGCGTATCGAACTTCAGGAACTTGGCGCCGGCCATGCTCCTCCCTCCCCTTGATGTTGGAAGAGGGCCGCCAACGACGAGCGGCCCTCTTCGCTTTTCAGCTTTTTATTTGCCAGCCCTGTTCAACCCGCATTCCAGCGGCATCGACGGTGCGGAAGCGTATGGAGACATGACGCGCGCGTCAAGGCGGTTGGGAGGGGGCGGCGCCTAAGCCGTATCCCTCAGGTCGCCACCCCCACCATCGTCTCCTCCGCCAGCCAGTCGACCACCCGGCGCAGCGCCTCGTCCTCGTCGGCGCCGTCGGCGAGCGCCGCCTGGAAGATCTCGATCTGCCGATGGGCGCTGGTGCCGCGCTTGATGATCTCGCGCGCCCGTTCGACCTCTGCCGTGCAGCCGAAATGCTCCGCATCCTCGCGAGTCAGGTCGATGATCTCGTCCAGCAGATCGGCATAGGGCACGATGCGGCCCTGCCCGAAATCGACCAGCCCGCTGTCCAGGCCATAGCGCTGGGCACGCCAGCGGTTTTCCTCGATCAGCAGGTTCTTGTAGGGCCGCCAGGTGACGTTGCGCAGCTTCAGCCGCCACAGCATGCGCAGCAGGCAGCGATAGAGCGCCGCCACCGTCACCGCATCGTCCAGACGGGTGCAGATGTCGGTGATGCGCATCTCCAATGTCGGGAATCGCGAGGACGGGCGGATGTCCCACCACAGCTTGCTGGCGTCCTCGATCACCCCGGCATTCACCAGCACCGCGACATGGCTCTGATACTCGCCGAAGCTCTGGAAACCGGCGGGCATGCCGGTGCGCGGCAACTCGTGCCAGACGCTGAGCCGGTAGGACCGGCGCTCCATGTCGCGCCCGCGCCAGAAGGGCGAGGAGGTCGACAGCGCCAGCAGATGCGGTAGGAAATAGCGGACCTGATTCATCAGGTCGATGCGCAGGTCGTCGTCCTCGATCCCGACATGGACATGCATGCCGCAGATCATCAGCCGGCGGGCCGGCGCCCCCAGATCGCGGGCCAGCATGTTGTAGCGGTCGCGATTGGTGTGCTTCTGCGGCTCCCACGCGGCGAAGGGATGGGTGGAGGCGGCGATCGGCGCCAACCCATAGCGGTCGGCCACCCCGGCCACCGTGGCGCGCAGTGCCGCCAGCTCGGTTCGCGCCTCGTCCAGCGTCCTGCAGACCGGCGTCCCCACCTCGATCTGGCAGCGCAGGAATTCCGGGTGGATGCGGCCGGGCGCCTGTTCCTGACAGGCTTCCAGCATCTCGTCGGGCGGGCTGGGCACGATGTCGCGCGTGCCGCGGTCGACCAGCAGATACTCCTCTTCCAGACCGAGGGTGAAGGACGGTTCGCTCACGGCGCTTTCCATTGGCACGGCGCTTTCCATTCGGTGTTCAGGCCCGCGGATAATGGTGGATGGTCGTCAGCGACGGCAGGGACAGCAACGGCTCCAGCGCATCGCCGATCACCTGCGCCCACAGCTCGGCACCCTCCGGCGTGGCGATCAGGTCCTGCCGAACCTCCAGCAGGACATTGGGATAGCCGGCGGGCGTCGCGTGGGTCTCCACGGTCCCGCCCAGCGTGCCACGGCCGGAATAGGGCTGGTTGTCGCCGACACACCAGCGGCCATCGGCCTTCAGCGCCTCGATCAGCGGCACCGGCAGGCGCGGATCGTTGTCCCACAGCACGCCGATGTGCCAGGGCCGCGCCACACCGCGCATTGCCGGGGTGAAGCTGTGGACCGACACCAGAACCGGCACCTGTCCGCGGGCGCGGATCGCCGAAACGGCCGCCGCCACCGCGGCATGGTAGGGCTTGAACAGCGCCTCCACCCGCTGGGCTTGGGCCTCGGCATCGAGCGCGCGGTTGCCGGGAATCACCACGTCGTCGCTGACCACCGGAATCGCCGTGGGATCCTCGATCGCACGATTAGGGTCGATCACCAGACGGGAGAAACCGGACAGCACCGCGGTGGCGCCGAAGCGGTCGGCCAGCCGCCGCGTCACCTCCGCCGCGCCGATGTCGTAGGCGATGTGGCGGCAGAGCTGTTCCTCCGGCAAACCGAGGTCGCCGAGAAGGGCGGGGATCGCACGCGAGGCATGATCGCACACCAGCAGCAGCGGCCCGCCGGCATCCGGGTTCAGCGTGGTCGCCGGCGGCGGATCGTTCGGACCCAGCAGAGGCGCTGCCGCACGGGGCGCCGGTGCGGGAGCGGTGACGGGCTGGCGATGTTCGGAGGGTGATGAGGCCATATGCCACACTAGCGCAACCGCCGCGCCGGGCGGAAGCGCGGCCGATGGTGGTAGCCCGAACGGTAAGCTGATACGCTCCGGCTCCCTCTCCGCGCGAACCCACCCGGAAGACGCCCCGTATGCTTCGCCTGCTCACCCTCTGCTTTGCCGTGATGGCGCTGCTCAGCGCTTGCGGACCCGTTTACGAGACGCAATACAGCCTCGTCCCGCCAAGCTCGGCCGAAGGCCGGCTCTGCGTCAACCAGTGCCAGCAGAACCGCAATTACTGCCGTCAGAATTGCGGCATGTCGCAGCAGGCCTGCGTGAACGAGGCACGGTCGCGTGCGCTCTATGAATATCAGTCCTATGTCAACCGCCAGCAGGCGGAGAAGAAGCCGATCAAGAAGTCAGTGAGCGATTTCGACCGCTCCTACTCCTGCGGCAACAGCAGCTGCGAAGCGCGGTGCGAGGCCGACTATCGCGACTGCTTCGGCGGAAGCTGTGGCGGACAGGTGATCGCCAAGCGCGTCTGCACCGCCTTCTGCGACCAGGAGAAGCCTGCCCCCGCAATCGCCGCGGCGCCGATGCTGAGCCCCATCCCGCCGGGCGCCGCCCAGGCCCCGATGGCGTCGGCTCCAAACGCCGCCTATCAGGCCGGTGCGTCGCTGTGCCAGCCCGGCATGCGGGTGGAGGTCCAGTGGAAGGGCGACTGGTATCCGGCGACGGTGAAGGACAAGCCGCGCAAGGACGGCCGCTGCCCGGTTCATTACGACGAGTACAGTGCCGAAGACGACGAGGCGGTTTCGCTTCGCCGCATCCGGCCGCGCTGATCGGCACCCCGGCCGGCAGCCTCCAGGGGAATTGCGGAGACGCACGGCAGCCATGACTTGCGTCCCGCTGGCCCGGCGATGGGACGGCGGATATAAGCGGTCCATGCCAGACGCCAGTGCCTTCACCGCCGACCATCTGTACCGGACGCAGCGCATCGCCCTGATCGCGCTGCTGATCGGCGCCCTGGGCATCGCCTTCGCGCCCATCTTCGTGCGGCTGTCGGAGGTCGGTCCGGTCGCCACCGGCTTCTGGCGCACGGCACTGGCCACCCCGGTCCTGGCGCTGTGGATGGGCAGCGAATCGCGGCAGCGGGGCGGACGGGCCAGCCGGCGCCCCTCCTCGCTTTCAGACTATGCGCGCCTGTCGCTCGCCGGGCTGTTCTTCGCCGGCGACCTTGCGATCTGGCACACGTCGATCCGCTACACGTCGGTCGCCAATTCCACGCTGCTGGCCAACTTTGCCCCGCTCTACGTGGCGCCGGCCGCATGGTTCCTGTTCAAGGAACGGATCACCGGCCGGTTCGTCCTCGGCATGCTGCTGGCGCTGGCCGGTGCCATCGTGCTGATGGGCCAAAGTTTCCAGCTCAACGCCGACCACCTGTTCGGCGATGCGCTCGGTCTGCTGACCGCGGGATTCTATGCCGGCTATATCCTGTCGGTCGGGCGGCTGCGCGCCGAGTTCTCCACCGCAACCATCATGACCTGGAGCGGCGCCATATCCGCCGCCGTTCTGCTGCCGATCGGCCTGTATGACGGCGAAGCCATGCTTCCGGCGAGCGCAAATGGATGGGCGGTGCTGGCCGGCCTCGCCCTGTTCAGCCATGCCTGCGGCCAGAGCCTGATCGCCTACGCGCTGGCCCACCTGCCGGCCTCCTTCTCGTCGGTCAGCCTCCTGCTGCAGCCGGCGGCGGCGGCAATCCTCGCCTGGATCCTGCTGAACGAACCCCTGGGGCCCTTGCAGGCGATCGGTGCCGCGGTGATCCTGGTGGGCATCCTGATGGCTCGCCCCGGCGGCCGTTGAGCCGTCGGCGCCGGACCATCGCCGCCATGTTTTTCCGCCCCGCGGGCAAGGCGCCGCAGCGTGCCTGTGCCCCATTGACCGCACCCGCGGGGACCGTTACCGGTAGGACCGATCATCGATGAACCGCCTTCCGACCAAAGGGGAACAACCCGTGTCCGGCACCGACGACAGCGCTCACGTCCCCTCCTCCTCGCAGCGCATTTCGGAGTGGGTGGCCCAACAGCTTCTCGACCGCATCGCGCGTGGCGAGCTGGTGCCGGGGGAGCGCCTGCCGGGCGAACGCCAGCTGGCCGAACAGCTGCATGTCAGCCGGGTGTCCGTCCGCGCCGCCCTGCAGAAGCTGAAGACCCAGGGATTCCTCACCGCGGTCCAGGGCGGCGGTACCCGCGTGGTCTCATCGGCCGGCGTGATGGACGGCGCGCTCACCACCATGGTGCGCAGCACCCACCAGAACCTGTGCGACCTCGTCGAGATCCGTATGGCCCTGGAAAGCTGGGCCGCCCGCCGTGCCGCCGAACGCGCAACGCAGGAGCAGATGGACACCATCGGCCGCATCCTGGCGGCGATGAGCGAAACCAACCGCGACGGCGGACGCGCTGCCGACGACATGGATTTCCACGTCGCCGTCGCCCAGGCGTCGGGCAGCCCGGTCTATCTCCACCTGCTGTCGACCATCCGCGACATCCTCGGCAACATGGTGGAGATGAAGCACACCGAGCCCTTCATGGAAAACCATGAGGCGCTGATGATCGAGCACCACCGCGCCATCCATCAGGCCATCGCCCGGCGCGACCCCGACGCCGCGGCCAATGCCGTCACCGCGCATCTCGGCTGGATTCTGGCGCGCTACCGCACCATGACCGATGAGCCGGCGGTCCAGGCGGGCACCTCGCCCACCACCGACGACGCCGGCGCCTGATCTCTGCATTCTGCCCCGACGATGAAAAAGGCCGCAGCCTCCCGAAGGAGACTGCGGCCTTTTCACATTCGACCGGCGGCGATCCTCAGCTGGCGAGGATCGTCTCGATCTGCTTGGTCACCTCATCGATGTCGGCCATGCCGTCCACCACCTTCAGCACGCCACGACCCTGGTAATAGGGCAGGATCGGCGCCGTCTGCTGATGGTACTGGGCCAGACGAGTGGTCACCGTCTCCGCATTGTCGTCGGCGCGCCGCTTGAACTCGGTGCTGCCGCAGACGTCGCAGACGCCCTCGACCTTCGGCTTCTCGAAGCTGTCGTGATAGCCCTTGCCGCACTTGGCGCAGGTGTAGCGGCCGGTGATGCGTTCCACCAGCACGTCGTCGACCACCCGCATCTCGATCACATGGTCGAGCTTCAGGCCCTTCTCGTCCAGCATCTTATCGAGCGCCTCGGCCTGGGCCACGGTGCGCGGGAAGCCGTCGAGGATGAAGCCGTTCTTCACGTCCGGCTTCGAAATGCGCTCGGCGATCATGCTGACCATCAGCTCGTCCGGCATCAGCTTGCCGGCGGCCATGATCTCCTTCGCCTGCTGCCCAAGCGGCCCGCCTTCCGCCACCATGGCGCGGAGCATGTCGCCGGTCGACAACTGCACCAGACCACGAGTGTCTTCAAGACGGCGCGCCTGGGTCCCCTTCCCGGCGCCCGGCGGACCGAGCAGTATGAGGTTCATTACTTTCTCCCCCGAAGCTTAGATTTCTTGATCAATCCCTCATACTGGTGAGCCAGCAGGTGGGAATGAATCTGCGCAACCGTGTCCATCGTGACGGTGACCACGATCAGCAGGCTGGTGCCGCCAAAATAAAACGGAACCGAGTGCTGGGATATCAGGATTTCGGGGAGGAGACAAACCGCCACAAGGTAGGCGGAGCCGATGACCGTCAACCGGGTCAGCACATAGTCGATGTGGTCGGCGGTGTTCTTGCCGGGACGGATGCCCGGGATGAAGCCACCATACTTGCGCAGGTTGTCGGCCGTCTCCGTCGGATTGAAGACGATGGCGGTGTAGAAGAAGCAGAAGAACACGATCAGCGAGGCGTACAGCAGCATATAGAGCGGCGTACCGTGCGCGACGTAGCGCGACACCGCCTGCAACCATTCCGGCCCCTCGCCGCCGGCGAAGCCCACCGCGGTCAGCGGCAGCAGCAGCAGCGACGATGCGAAGATCGGGGGGATGACGCCGGCGGTGTTCATCTTCAGCGGCAGGTGCGACGCTTCGCCGCCGAACACCCGGTTGCCGACCTGTCGCTTCGGATACTGCACCAGCAGACGGCGCTGGGCGCGTTCCATGAAGACGATGAAGAACACCACGCCCACGGCCATCAGCAGCATCAGGATGATGAAGACGGTGGACAGAGCGCCCTGACGGCCGAGTTCCAGTGTGTTGACCAGCGCGCGCGGAAGTTCCGCGACGATGCCGGCGAAGATGATCAGCGAGGTGCCGTTGCCGATGCCGCGGGCGGTGATCTGCTCGCCCAGCCACATCAGGAACATGGTGCCGCCGACCAACGTGATGACCGTGGCGATGCGGAAGAACAGGCCGGGGTCGAGCACCGCCGCTCCGGTGGAGCCGCGCATCGACTCGAGACCGACCGCAAGGCCGTAGGCCTGCACCGTGGCGAGCGCCACCGTGCCGAATCGGGTGTACTGGTTCAGCTTCTTGCGACCGGCCTCGCCTTCCTTCTTCATCGCCTCCATCTGCGGCGACACGGCAGTCAGCAGCTGCACGATGATCGACGCCGAGATGTACGGCATGATGTTGAGCGCGAAGATGGTCATGCGGTGCAGCGCGCCGCCGGCCAGCATGTCGAACATGCCCAGGATGCCGCTGCCCTGCTGCTTGAACACGTCCTGCAGGATGTGCGGATCGATGCCCGGAATCGGGATGTAAGTGCCCAACCGGTAGACGATCAGGGCCGCCAAGGTGAACCAAATCCGCTTTTTCAGCTCGGTCGCCTTAGAGAAAGCCCCGAAATTGATGTTGGCGGCAAGCTGCTCGGCCGCTGATGCCATGGTCCAATCCCTGTCCCGTAAGCGCGAACGGGGCGGCACTGCATGACGCAGGCCGCCCCTCGCGACTTCGCTTTTTGTAGTGCCCCGAAAGCCCGCGCGCAAGCACGGGCTTGTCGTGGAACTTTACTCGGCGGCTTCGGCGGCGGGAGCGGTCAGCGTGACGCTGCCACCCGCCTTCTCAACGGCCTCGATCGCCGACTTGGACGCGCCGGCGACCGTGAAGGAAACCTTCGCGGTCAGCTCGCCCTTGCCCAGCAGACGGACACCGTCCTTCTTCACCTTGCCGGTGACACCGGCGGCGTTGAGCGCAGCGGCATCGATGGTCTCGGCGGCGTTCAGCTTGCCCAGGTCGATGGCCTTCTGGACCATGCCCAGGTTAACCACCGAGTATTCCTTGGCAAAGATGTTCCGGAAACCGCGCTTCGGCAGGCGGCGGTGCAGAGGCATCTGCCCGCCTTCGAAGCCGTTGATCGCCACGCCGGTGCGCGAGGTCTGACCCTTCACGCCGCGGCCAGCGGTCTTGCCCTTGCCCGAACCGATACCGCGACCGACGCGCATGCGCGCCTTGCGGGCACCGGCGTTGTCACGCAGGTCATTAAGCTTGGTCATGATCTCAGCCCTCGTTCTCGACGCGGACCAGGTGCGCGACCTTGGCGATCATGCCCCGCACGGCCGGAGTGTCCTCCAGCTCGCGGGTCCGGTGCAGCTTGTTGAGACCCAGACCGACCAGCGTCTCGCGCTGGTCGTGCTTGCGGCCGATCGGGCTGCCGATCTGGGTCACGACGACGGTCTTCTTCTCCGCCATGATCAGGCCTCCTGTCCGGCGCCGGCCTCACGACGGCCGAGGATGTCGCTCACGCGACGACCGCGACGCGCCGCGACGGACCGCGGGCTGGTGACCTGGGTCAGGGCGTCGAACGTCGCCTTGATCATGTTGTGCGGGTTCGACGTGCCGATCGACTTGGTCACGACGTCAGCGACGCCGAGAGCCTCGAAGATCGCGCGCATCGGACCACCGGCGATGATGCCGGTACCGGCCGGAGCGGCCCGCAGCACGACCTTGCCGGCACCGAAGTGGCCGTTGGTGTCGTGATGCAGCGTACGGCCTTCGCGCAGCGGAACACGGATCATGCCGCGCTTGGCCTGATCGGTCGCCTTGCGAATGGCTTCCGGGACTTCACGGGCCTTGCCCGAGCCGACGCCGACGCGACCCTTGCCGTCGCCAACGACGACCAGAGCGGCGAAGCCGAAGCGACGACCACCCTTGACGACCTTGGCGACGCGGTTGATGCCGACGAGCTTTTCAATCAGCTCGCTTTCTTCCCGCTCGCGCGGCTGCCGGTCGCGGTTGTCCCGCTCCCCACGTTCACGTGCCATATCCGGGCCTCCTTAGAACGACAGCCCGCCCTCACGGGCGGCGTCGGCCAGGGCCTTGACCCGGCCATGGTAAATGTAACCACCGCGATCGAACACGACCTCGGTAATCCCAGCGGCCTTGGCGCGTTCGGCGATCAGCTCGCCGATGCGCTTGGCAGCATCGACGTTGCCGCCGTGCTTGAGCTGCTCGCGCAGCTCCTTCTCGAGCGACGAGGCGGACGCGAGCGTCTTGCCGTTTTCGTCGTCGATGATCTGGGCGTAGATGTGCAGATTGGACCGGAAGACCGAGAGGCGAACGCGCCCGCCGGCCTTCTTGGCAATCTGCGCGCGCACGCGCTGCTTGCGGCGCTCGTGGAGTTGCTTTGGCTTCAGCATGGCGGTTACTTCTTCTTACCTTCCTTGCGCAGGACGGTTTCGGTCTCGTACTTGATGCCCTTGCCCTTATAGGGCTCCGGCTTCTTCCAACCGCGGATCTCGGCGGCAACCTGGCCGACCTTGTGCTTGTCATAGCCGCTGACCGAGATGGCCGTCGGCTTGTCGCACTTGATCGTGATGCCTTCCGGGATCGGGTACTTCACGTCGTGCGAGAAGCCAAGCTGGAGAACCAGCTCCTTGCCCTGCACAGCCGCGCGGTAACCGACGCCGTTGATTTCCAGGTTGATCGTGAAGCCCTGGCTGACACCGGTGACCATGTTGTTGATCAGGGTGCGCGAGGTCGCCCACATGACGCGGGCGCGCTTGCTGTCGTTTGCCGGCTTCACCACCACCTTGCCGTCTTCCAGCGAGGCGGTGATGTCGTCGATCAGGGTCATGCTGAGTTGCCCCAGCTTGCCCTTGGCCGTGACCTGCTGACCGTCGACCTTCACGTCGACGCCAGCCGGGACCGGCACGGGATGCTTGCCAATGCGCGACATCTGCCAATCCCCCTTAGAACACGCGGCAGAGGACTTCGCCGCCGACGTTGGCGGAGCGGGCCTCATTGTCCGACATCACGCCGCGCGGGGTCGACAGGATCGACAGACCCAGCCCGTTGTAGACACGGGGCAGGTCAGCGATCTTCGAATACACGCGACGGCCGGGCTTGGACACACGGGCGATCTGCTTAATGACAGGCTCGCCTTCGTGGTACTTCAGCTCGATCTTCAGGTTCTTGACGCCCGGACGCAGTTCTTCCTCGGACCAGCCGCGGATGAAGCCTTCACGCTTCAGAACTTCCAGGACGTTGACGCGCAGCTTAGACGCCGGGGAAACCACAACGGACATGCGGGCGTGCTGACCGTTGCGGATGCGGGTCAGCATATCGCCGAGCGGATCGCTCAAAGACATTCTCGGACCCTCCTTACCAGCTCGACTTCGTCATGCCCGGGATCTGGCCGGTCGAGGCCAGTTCGCGGAGCGTGACGCGGGACAGCTTGAACTTGCGATAGAACGCGCGCGGACGCCCGGTCATTTCGCAGCGGTTCCGGATGCGCACCTTCGAGGAGTTGCGCGGCAGTTCGGCCAGCTTGAGGCGGGCAGCGAATTGCTCTTCCGGCGGGAGGGTCTTGTCGTTCGCGATTGCCTTCAGGCGCGCACGCTTGTTCGCGTACTGCTTGGCCAGCTTGGCGCGACGCTTGTTCTTTTCGATGGCACTGGTCTTAGCCATGGTCGTGCTCCAGCCTCAGCTCACGAACGGCATGTCGAAGCCCTTCAGGAGAGCCTTGGCTTCCTGGTCGGTCTTCGCCGAAGTGACGATGATGATGTCCATGCCGCGGATCTGATCGATCTTGTCGTAATCGATCTCCGGGAAAATGATCTGCTCCTTGACACCCATGGCGTAGTTGCCACGGCCGTCAAAGCTGTCACCCGGGATACCGCGGAAGTCACGGACGCGCGGCAACGCAATCGTCACCAGGCGATCCAGGAACTCGTACATGCGGTCGCGACGGAGCGTGACCTTGCAGCCGATCGCCATGCCTTCGCGCAGCTTGAACTGGGCGATCGACTTGCGCGACTTGGTCACCACCGGCTTCTGACCGGTGATGGCGGCCATCTCGGCCACGGCGAGCTGGATCTTCTTGGAGTCGGCGACAGCCTCGCCGACACCCATGTTGACCACGATCTTCTCGATCCGCGGAACTTCCAGGTCGTTCTTGTAGCCGAATTCCGACTTCAGAGCGGCGCGGATCTTGGAATCGTAAACTTCTTTCAGACGTGCGGTCATGCCCGGGTCCTCACAGGTCAATGACTTCGCCGGACCGCTTGGCGACACGCACCTTGCGGCCATCCTCAAGGATCTTGAAACCGACGCGGGTCGGCTTGCCATCCTTGGGATCGACGTGAGCGAGGTTGGAGACGTTGATCGGCGCCTCCATCTCGATGATGCCACCCTGCGAGCGGGCGCTGGCACGCTGGTGCTTCTTCACCACGTTCACGCCCTGCACAACGGCACGGTTCTCCTTCGGGAAAACCTTCAACACCTCGCCGGTCTTGCCCTTGTCACGGCCGGTCAGGACAACGACCTTGTCCTTGGTCTTGATCTTGGCGGCCATTACAGCACCTCCGGCGCCAGCGAGATGATCTTCATGAACTTCTTGCCGCGCAGTTCACGAGTGACCGGCCCGAAAATACGGGTGCCGATCGGCTCGCCCTGCTTGTTGATGAGCACGGCGGCGTTCCGGTCGAAACGGATCGCCGACCCGTCCTCCCGACGCAGTTCCTTCGCGGTGCGGACGATGACGGCGCGATGCACGTCGCCCTTCTTGACGCGGCCCTTCGGAATGGCCTCCTTGACCGAGACGACGATGACGTCGCCCACGGTCGCGACCTTCCGCTTGGACCCGCCAAGCACCTTGATGCACTGCACCCGGCGCGCCCCGCTGTTATCGGCGACTTCCAGGTTGGTTTGCATCTGGATCATTGTTTACGACCTTTCGTTATCACGCGGCGCCGCTGTCGGCGGCGGACTCCGTCACGACCGTCCAACGCTTGGACTTCGAGATCGGGCGGCATTCGATGATCGAAACAGTATCGCCGACCTTGAACTGGTTGCCCTCGTCGTGGGCGGCGTACTTCTTCGACTGACGAATGAACTTCTTGTACACGGGGTGCATGACACGGCGCTCGACAAGAACCGTAACGGTCTTGTCGCACTTGTCGCTGACCACCGTGCCCTGCAGAACGCGGCGAGGCATGGATGATCCCCCTTACTTGCCGGCGTCGGCGGAGCGGGCACGCTCGCCGAGGATGGTCTTGATGCGGGCGATGTCGCGGCGCACCGTGTTCACCCGCGCGGTGTTTTCCAGCTGGCCGGAGGCCTTCTGGAAACGCAGGTTGAACTGCTCCTTCTTGAGCTGGAGGAGCTGATCGTTCAGCTCATCCGCGCTCTTCGTACGAATGTCTACGGCTTTCATGCCGCGGTCTCCTCGACACCGCCCAGGCGGGTCACCAGCTTCACCTTGATCGGCAGCTTCGCGGCCGCCAGAGCGAAGGCGGTTTTTGCCACATCTGCCGGCACGCCGTCCAGTTCAAACAGGATGCGACCCGGCTTCACGCGAGCCGCCCAGTACTCCGGCGAACCCTTACCGGAACCCATGCGGACTTCGGCGGGCTTGGTGGAGACGGGGAGGTCCGGGAAAATGCGGATCCAGACACGACCCTGACGCTTCATCGCGCGGGTGATCGCGCGGCGGGCCGCCTCGATCTGCCGGGCGGTGATGCGCTCCGGCTCCAGGGCCTTGAGGCCGAAGGAGCCGAAGTTCAGGGCGGTGCCGCCCTTGGCGTTGCCGTGGATGCGGCCCTTGTGGGCCTTACGGAATTTCGTGCGCTTGGGAGAAAGCATCGCTCGGCCCCTTTACTCGCGTTCGGAGCGCTCGGAGCGCTCGCGACGGTCGCGACGATCATGCCGATCGCGGCGCGGCTCGCCATCGGTCGACACCGGCTCGGAACCCATGCGCTTGTCCTGCGCCATCGGGTCGTGAGCCATGACCTCGCCCTTGAACACCCACACCTTGACACCGCAGGTGCCGTAGGTGGTCTTGGCGGTGCCCACACCGTAATCGATGTCGGCGCGCAGGGTGTGCAGCGGAACGCGGCCCTCGCGATACCACTCCATGCGGGCGATTTCCGCACCGCCGAGACGGCCCGAGCAGTTGATCCGGATGCCCTGGGCGCCCAGACGCATGGCGGACTGCACGGCGCGCTTCATGGCGCGACGAAATGCCACACGGCGCTCGAGCTGGCTGGCGATGTTCTCGGCGATGAGGCGAGCGTCGATTTCCGGCTTGCGGATTTCGACGATGTTCAGGCTCACCTCGCTGCCGGTCATCTTCGACAGCTCAAGACGCAGCTTCTCGATGTCCGCGCCCTTCTTGCCGATCACCACGCCCGGACGAGCCGAGTGAATGGTGATGCGGGCCTTCTTGGCCGGACGTTCGATGACGACGCGCGAGCAACCGGCCTGCTGCAGGCGACCCTGCAGATAGCCACGCAGCTTCAGGTCCTGGTGCAGCAGATTGGCGTAGTCGCGCTTGGCGAACCAACGGCTGTCCCAGGTCCGGTTGATGCCGAGGCGCAGCCCGATCGGATTGATTTTCTGACCCATTACTCGGCCCCCTCGGCAACGGCGGCGTCACGCTCGCGGACGATGATCGTCAGGTTGCTGAACAGCTTCTCGACCCGGGCGCCGCGACCGCGGGCACGGGCGTGGAAGCGCTTCATCACCAGAGCGCGACCGACCGTCGCCGACGACACGTACAGACGGTCGACGTCGAGCTGGTGGTTGTTCTCGGCGTTCGCGATTGCGGCCTGCAGGACCTTCTTCACCTCGCCGGCGATGCGGCGCTTGGAGAAGGTCAGCTCGGCCACGGCACGGCTGGCATCCATGTTCCGGATGAGCTGGGCGACGAGGTTGAGCTTCCGCGGGCTGGTGCGGATCATCGGATTGCGGGCCAGAGCCTCGTTCTCCGCGACCCGGCTGGGGTTGGCAGACTTGCCCATGGCTTACTTCCTCTTCGCCTTCTTGTCCGCCGCGTGGCCATAGAAGGTCCGCGTCGGAGCGAACTCGCCGAACTTGTGACCGATCATGTGCTCGGTAACCAGAACCGGCAGGAACTTGTGGCCGTTGTAGACGCCGAACGTCAGACCGACGAACTGCGGCAGGATGGTCGAACGACGCGACCAGATCTTGATGATCTCGTTGCGGCCCGAAGCCCGGCTCTTGTCCGCCTTCTTCAGCAGATAGCCGTCGACGAACGGGCCCTTCCAAACGGAGCGTGCCATCGTTCGACCTCCTTACTTCGAATGACGGCGGCGCAGGATCAGGCCATCCGTCTTCTTGTTGTGACGAGTCTTCTTGCCCTTGGTCGGCTTGCCCCACGGCGTGACCGGATGACGGCCGCCCGAGGTACGACCCTCACCACCACCGTGCGGGTGGTCGATCGGGTTCATGGCGACGCCACGGACCGACGGACGCTTGCCCAGCCAGCGGTTGCGACCGGCCTTGCCAAGGTTGGTGTTCATCTGGTCCGGGTTGGACACGGCACCCAGGGTGGCCATGCACTCGCCACGAACCATGCGCAGCTCACCCGAGGGCAGCTTCAGCTGGGCGTAGCCGCCGTCGCGGCCGACCAGCTGCAGGTAGGTGCCGGCGGAACGAGCCACCTGACCACCCTTGCCGGCCTTCAGCTCGACGTTGTGCACGATCGAACCGACCGGGATGTTCTTCAGCGGCATCGCGTTGCCGGGCTTCACGTCGACGCGCTCGCCGGAGATCACGGTGTCGCCGACCTTCAGGCGCTGCGGCGCCAGGATGTAGGACAGGGTCCCATCCTGGTACTTGATCAGCGCGATGAAAGCCGTGCGGTTCGGATCATATTCCAGCCGCTCGACGGTGGCCGGAACGTCGAACTTGCGACGCTTGAAGTCCACCAGACGGTAGGTACGCTTGTGACCGCCACCCATCCGGCGCGCAGTGATGCGGCCGGTGTTGTTGCGTCCACCAGACTTGGTCAGGCCCTCGGTGAGGGTCTTGACCGGCTTGCCCTTCCACAGCTCCGAGCGGTCGACGATGACCAGCTGGCGGAGCGAGGGAGTAATCGGGCGGTATTGCTTCAGAGCCATCGGATCACACTCCCGCTCAGATGCCCGTGGTCACGTCGATCTTGTTACCCTCGGCGAGGGTGACGACGGCCTTCTTGAAGTCCGAGCGACGGCCGATGGTGCCGCGGAACCGCTTGGTCTTGCCCTTGGAAACCAGGGTGTTGACCGCAGTCACCTTGACGTTGAAGAGACCTTCAACGGCGGCCTTGATCTCCGGCTTGGAGGCCGTGAGCGGCACGCGGAACGTGACCTGGTTGTGCTCCGACACCAACGTCGACTTCTCGGTGATGACGGGAGCGAGGATCAGGTCGTACATCCGCTCCTGGCTCACCGCAGGTTTCGACTGCTTGCTCATTTCAGGCGAGCCTCCAGTTGCTCGACCGCGTTGCGGGTCAGGACCAGCGTATCGCGGCGGAGAATGTCGTAGACGTTCGCACCCTGCTCCGGCAGCACGTCGATCAGCGGGATGTTGCGCGAAGCCTTGGCGAAGTTCTCGTCCAGGTTCGAGCCATCGATGATCAGCGCCGAAGTCAGGCCGAGGGTGGCGAGACGGGCCGCCAGTTCCTTGGTCTTGTGCGTCTCGGCGGCCGCAGCCTCCAGGACGATCAGCTTGCCCTCGGCGGCCTTGGCCGACAGGGCGGTCTTGAGCGCCAGCTTGCGGACCTTCTTGGTCAGGTCATGGGCGTGCGAACGCACCACCGGCCCGAAGATGGTCGCACCGCCGCGGAACTGCGGCGAACGGATGGAGCCCTGACGAGCGCGGCCGGTGCCCTTCTGCCCATAGGGCTTCTTGGTCGTGCCGCTGATCTCGCTGATGCCCTTGGTCTTGTGGTTACCGGAGCGGCGCTTGGCCAACTGCCAGTTCACCATGCGGGCCAGCAGGTCGGTGCGGGTCGGCAGGCCGAACACGGCGTCCGACAGCTCGATCTCGCCGACGGCTTCGTTGTTCAGGTTCTTGATCGTGGCCTTCATGGCGCTCACTCCTGCGTCTCGGCCGGGGCTTCCGCCGCCGGAGCAGACTTGATGCCGGCCGGGAAGGGCAGGCCTTCCGGAGCCTTCTTCTTGACGGCGTCACGGATGCGCAGCCAACCGCCCTCGGCGCCGGGGACGGCACCCTTGAGCATGATCAGACCACGGGCTTCGTCGACGGCGACGACCTGCAGGTTCAGGACCGTGACCCGCTCGTCACCGAGATGACCGGCCATCTTCTTGTTCTTGAAGACCTTGCCGGGGTCCTGACGGTTACCCGTCGAACCGTGCGAACGGTGCGACACCGACACGCCGTGCGTGGCGCGCAGACCACCGAAGTTCCAGCGCTTCATCGCACCGGCAAAGCCCTTGCCGATGGAGGTGCCGGTAACGTCGACGTACTGGCCGGCGACGAAGTGGGCGGCCGACAGCTCGGCACCGACCTCGATCAGGGCATCGGCATCGACGCGGAACTCGACCAGCTTGCGCTTCGGTTCCACGCGCGCCTTGGCGAAATGCCCACGCTCAGGCTTGTTGACGTTCTTGACCTTGATGGCGCCCGCGCCGAGCTGGACGGCGGTGTAGCCATCCTTTTCCTCGGTGCGAACGGCGACGACCTGGCAGCTGTCGACTTTCAGCACAGTGACCGGAACATGCTGGCCGTCGTCCGTGAAGACGCGGGTCATGCCGACCTTCTGCGCGATCAAACCGGATCGCATTGTTCTTTATCTCCTGACCAGGGACATCCGCTTACCGGAGAGGTCCCTTACCAACCAAAATCAGAGCTTGATCTCGACGTCGACGCCGGCGGCGAGGTCGAGCTTCATCAGAGCATCCACGGTCTGCGGCGTCGGATCGACGATGTCGAGCAGGCGCTTGTGGGTGCGGATCTCGAACTGCTCGCGCGACTTCTTGTCGATGTGCGGCGAACGGTTCACGGTGAACTTTTCGATGTGCGTCGGCAGGGGAATCGGGCCCCGCACGCGCGCGCCGGTCCGCTTGGCGGTGTTGACGATCTCGCTGGTCGACTGGTCGAGCACGCGATGATCGAACGCCTTCAGACGGATGCGGATGTTCTGGCTGTCCATGTCCAAACGTCCCTTGCACCTTCTAGCGATGACGCGGACGCGTCACCGGAACTCCACGAGCTGCTTTGGGGCTTCGCCGACAGCGCAAGGCCGCGCGCCGAACCACCGAAGCGGGGCCGACGGGCGACACTGTGACCGATGCGACGGGCCGATACGAAAAAGAACATCCCCCGCGGCGGATGCCCGAAGGGGATGTTCCGTTCAGCAGACGGCGCGCCTCACTGGGAGGCGCGCCGTGCCGTTCGTCTCGGGCTGCGTCTAGGCCGAAGCTGCCTACCACCAACCCAAAATCCAGAGGGCGTAATCTCTAGGCGTTCAGCGCTCGCGTGTCAATCCTGAATCTCCCCCCGGTCGGAGGAAGCTGGATCGACAGGCTGACGGACCCGAATGCCGACGCCCGATGGCTAGAACCGGGCGGACCGCCCACCCTGCTTGCGCGGAGAAGACGGCCCGTCTCTGACAACCGGCGGCGGGATAGTTTCCCGCCGCCCTACCCTTCCCTCCGACGGTCACCCTGCGGCGACCGTCGGATGGTCATCACTCGACGATCTTGGCAACGACGCCGGCGCCGACGGTACGGCCGCCTTCGCGGATGGCGAAGCGCAGGCCCTCGTCCATGGCGA